>DASVFC010000531.1:0-5365 GCA_036380235.1 Vicinamibacterales bacterium | reverse complement strand
CGCGCACACGTGTTCGTCGACAATCGCGTAGAGCTTGTCCAAGCCGCCGTCAGGCGGTCTCGGCGAGAGGCTGGGTCTTCGGCTTGGCGGCAAAGCGCTCCATGAAGTGCGTGCTGAGTCGCCCGGCAATGAAATCAGGATCGTTGAGGATCTTCAGGTGCAGCGGGATGGTGGTGCGGATGCCTTCGACCACCGACATCTCGAGCACGCGGCGCATGCGCGCAATCGATTCCTGACGGTCCCGCCCGTGCACGATCACCTTGGCAACCATCGAATCGTAGTACGGCGAGATCAGGCACTCGGAATGCGCCGCTGTATCCACCCGCACCCCGGGTCCGCCCGGGACGCTGAAGGCGTGAATCATGCCGGGCGACGGCACGAACGTCTCCGGATCTTCGGCGTTGATGCGGCACTCCATGGCGTGGCCGGTGAACGTCACCTCGCTCTGTTTGAAGCCCAGCCGAGCGCCGGCCGCGACGCGAATCTGTTCCTTGACGATGTCGATGCCCGTCACCATTTCGGTGACCGGGTGCTCGACCTGCACGCGCGTGTTCACTTCCATGAAGTAGAAGTTGCCCTTCTCGTCCATGAGGAACTCGAACGTGCCGGCGTTGGTGTACTGCACCGCGCGCGCCGCGTCCACCACCAGCGCGCCCATCTTGCGCCGCACCTTGTCCGACACCGCCACCGACGGCGATTCTTCGAGGAGCTTCTGGTGCCGTCGTTGAATCGAGCACTCACGCTCGCCGAGATGCACGACGTTGCCGTGATGATCGCCCAGGATCTGGAACTCGATGTGCCGCGGCGACTCGAGATACTTCTCGATGTAGACGTCGCCGACGCCGAACGCCGATTCCGCTTCGCGCTGCGCCGTCTTGAACGCGTGCGGCAAGTCGGCCGGTTGCTTGACGATGCGCATGCCGCGGCCGCCGCCGCCGGCGACGGCCTTGATGATCACCGGATAGCCGATCTGCTGCGCGATCTTGGTCGCGCGCTCTTCGCTTTCCACCGGCCCATCGCTGCCCGGCAGCATCGGCACGCCGGCCTTCTTCATCGCGCGACGAGCCTTGGCCTTGTCGCCCAGCAGGCGAATCACGTTGGGATCGGGCCCGATGAAGCGAATGTGGCACGCCTCGCATACCTCGGCGAGATAGGCGCTCTCCGACAGGAAGCCGTAGCCGGGATGCAGCGCGTCGGCGCCGGTGATCTCGGCGGCGCTGATGATCGCCGGCACATTCAGATAGCTGTCGCTGCTGCGCGCCGGGCCGATGCAGATGTCTTCATCCGCAAACCGGACGTGCAGCGAGTTCTCGTCCGCCTCCGAGTACACCGCCACGGTCTTGATTCCGAGCTCGCGGCAGGCAAAGATCACGCGCAGCGCGATTTCCCCACGATTGGCGACCAGAATTTTTTTGAACATGGCTAGTTGGAAGGCTTGATGGCGAACAGCCGCTCGCCGTACTGCACGGCCTGGCCGTTTTCGATGTAGATGCTGGTGACCTCTCCGTCGTATTCGGAGTCGATCTCGTTCATCAGTTTCATCGCCTCGATGATGCAGAGCACCTGGCCCTTCTTCACCGTATCGCCAACGGAGACGAACGGCTCGGCGCCGGGCTCCGCAGACCGATAGAAGGTACCGACAATAGGCGACTTCACGATGCACAGTTCGCCGCCGTCTTCAGCGGCTTGATCCGCCACGGCCCGGGCTTCGGCGGCGGCCGCCGCCACCTGCGCGGGCGTTTGCGGCGCGGCAACCGGCGCCGCGGCCACGATCGGCAGCGCCGCCGGCAAGTGCGGCACTGCCACCACTTGGTGGTTGCTGCTGCTCTTGATGCGGATCTTGACGCCGTCCTGTTCCAGCTCGAATTCGTTCAGGTCGTGACCCTTGATGAATTCAATGAGCTGCTTGATCTCGTCCAGTGTCATCGTCACTCGTTCTGAGGGCGAGGGCTCCAGCCGTCGCCGCTGCATCCGCAAGGCTAAAGGCCTCGCGCTCCAGGCAAACGCGGCGCGTCGGTCAGCCACTCCGGGCCGCTCGGCGTCACCACGACATCATCTTCAATCCGCACACCGCCCCACCCTTCGAGGTAGGCGCCGGGCTCCAGCGTGAATACCATTCCCGCCTGGAGCGGCTCGTCCGGCAACTCCGGCCGGTGCTTCGTCAGCCGTGGCCGTTCGTGCACTTCGAGGCCCAGCCCGTGGCCGGTGCCATGGCTGAAGGCTTCGCCAAACCCTTCGCGTTCCAGCAGCGCGCGTGCTGCACGATCTACGTCGGTTGCAAAACGCCCGACCGCGATAGCCGCAAAGGCTGCAGCCTGCGCGGCGATCACCTGCTCAAGCAAACGCCGCTGGCGATCGGTCATTCCGCCAACGGCGATGGTACGGGTCATGTCGACGGCATACCCGTTCAACACGCCCCCGAAATCCAAAATCACCAAATCGCCATCGGCAAGATGGCGTCCGCCCGCACGGTAATGCGGCACCGCCGAGTTCGGGCCGGCGGCAACGATCGTATCAAAGGCAGGCTTTTGAAAGCCGACCCGGCGGAGCTCGGCATCGATGACGGCCGCCATATTGCGCTCGACCTGTCCCGCTAAGGCTTTTGGGATTATACACTTAGCGACATCCGAAAGTCTGTCGCCGGCGTCCCGCAGCGTCTGCAGCTCCCAGGCATCTTTCACGACGCGCGACCGCTCGACCATTCCCGTCGTGCCGATAATGTCAATCTTTCGGTCAATAGCCGCGACACGGCTCGTCAGATCGCGGTGCTGACCTACCGTCATCAGCGCCTCCTCGAACCCGACGCGGCCGTTAGAGAAAGTGCCCACAACTCCAGCTATTGCTTCTTCATAGCTTCCGCTCGTGGGCGCCATGACGATCTCCAGCGCATCGAGTGCCATACGCCGCTCCCGCGCGGTGATCGCATAGCGGCCGTCGACAATAAGTACGAGACGATCCTGGGAAATGATTACCGCCCCCGCCGAGGCGAATAGCCCGGTCAGGTAAGCCACGTTCGGAAGGGACGTGACGAGCAGCGCGTCGAGCGACTCGGCTCGAAGATCGGCGCGCACCCTCGCATGCCGCGCGAGGTGAAACTCCGGCGGTGCGATCTGCATCAGGCGGACGGGTGCGAGCGGCGGTCCTGCGCGATCGCCGCGAGCCAGCCTTCGAGTTCCTGCAGCACGGCGACCCTGCGACGATCTGCCTCTGCCTGGCGGCTCTGCTTCTCTTCCATCAGCCGCTGCTCCTCCCGTTCGCGGAGCTGGCGCTCCATCCGCGCGAACGAATCGTCGCCAGCCGGGGTGGCGGCATCAAGCGGCGTCGCAACCGGCAGCCTGAGCGGAACGAATGTCGGCGCGGCGAGCACTTCGCGCGTGGCGTCGAGTTGCGCGAGCAGCGAGTCGAAGTTGAACAGCTCTTCGATTGCCGCCGGAGACGGCGGGGTCTCGACGGGCGCCTCGAGGGGCGTCGCCGCCTGCTCGATCCGATTGACCCTCTCGGAGAGTTCGGCGTCGTGCTCTGCCAACTGCAAGGCCCGGCGATAGTGCACAAGCGCTTCGCTCATCATTCCGCGATGCTGGTAAATCTCGGCGAGCGCCCGAATGGCAGCCAGGTTCCCGGGCGAAGCATCCAGCACGTATGCCAGCTCGCCTAACGCTTCATCGAGCTTGTTGAGCTCGATCAAGGCGCGGCCAAGCGTGACGCGGGCGGTCAGATCGTCTGGATGATGCACGAGGCCGGCACGGCAGATTGCGACAGCCTCGCCGTTGTTGCCGCTGCGCCGGCACTCTTCGGCGAGTTCCGCAAAAACGAGCGACGCCGGATCCTCCTGGATCCGGCGTCGTAAATCCTGAATTCTCGATTGTTCGATCACACGGTTCCTGCGCCCAGTTTACGGCACCTCGACCGTTACACTTTGAGTGGCGACCGCGAAGCTGCGAGCATCGTCTGTGACCTTGAGTGTGACAACGTAAGTTCCCTCGGCCGCGTAAGTCTTACTGACCGCGACACCGCTGCCGGTTGTGCCGTCGCCGAAGTCCCACTCAAAGTTGACCAGAAGGCGGCCCTCTGCTGCACGCGTCGTGCTGGCATTAAAGAACACCGCCTGCCCCGGCGCGGGCTCCGTCGGCGAGAACGTGAACGCCACGGTGGGCGGCACGCCGGCAGCAACCACGACCGGCTGAACGTTCGACGCCTGGGCGCCGCGCTGATCGGTCACGGTGAGGGTCACCGGGTAGGTGCCCACCGAGCGGTACTCATGCGTCACGACCTGACCGCTCGCCGAGGTGCCATCGCCAAAGTTCCATGCATACGTGCAGTTAACGCCGCACGCCGCGCCGCCGTTCGTCGTCGGCGAGGCGTTGAACGTCACCGTCTGAAGAATTCGCGGCTGCGCCGGAGCGAACGTAAAGTTCGCCACCAGGTTCGGATTGGTCGGCAAGATCACGCCTGGCGGAATGAGTCGCAGGTCGACACTTCTCGCCACCTCCGAGCGGAAGTCTCCAGAATCGTCCGGTGTCACGGCGATGGTGATCGTCGTCGGCACCTGGCCTGAGGCTGCGGGTGGGGCGCGGTAAAAGATCGTCGTCGGCGTGATTGGACTCTTGTTGCTCAAAGTGCCGAAGTCCTGGGCGACGCCGTCAACGAACACCTGCGCGCGCAGCCGGACGTTTTCAGACTGACCGGGCTGCACCTGCGCGGTCAGTCGAATCGCCGCCTCCTGCATGCCATCCTGCAGCAGCGTGTCGCGATCGGCGGCGATCACGATCGTCCGCGAGAGTGACGACGGCCCGGCCAGGGCCGGCGCATCGACATCCGTCACGGTGCAGGCGGAAAGCGCCGTCGCCGCGAGAGTGGCCATCAACGAGAGTTTGATCGTTCGCATAGGACTTGTCGTTCCTGTCTCCGAGTTAGCGCTTACTCTTCGTCGCCGAAGTCGCCGAAGATGACGTCCACCATTCCGGTCGCCGTCACCTCATTGCCGTTCTGATCGCGGCCGAAGAAGGTGATCTCGGCGATGGTATTGATGAAGATCAATCCGCCACCAGCAATCAGATTGCGCAGCGGTGGTTCAAGCTTCGATGAGTGGCGCACGAGATCGAAGATCACCTCGCCGCTGCTGCCGGGCTGAATCGTGACGCCGGTCGCGCCATCGAAACCGAAGGGGACGTCCACGCCGGGCGTGTTGCGCCCGTCGGAGCGGCGGTAGGTGACGCGATACCGGTTAATGGTAATCGCGTTTATCTCTGTCGGCGAGACGGGATTCAACAGCGTAGGCTGCGCCTTCATCATCACGCGCATCGTGGCACGGCCGAGGTCGTTGAACGTGGTCGGGACCTCGACGGTCACGCCGCCGACCTGCGTG
>DASVFC010000530.1:0-3034 GCA_036380235.1 Vicinamibacterales bacterium | reverse complement strand
CTGGCGTGATGGTTGCGCATGTCGCGGGTGAAATAGATCTCGTTGGCGGTGGCAAGGTTGCCTGCGGCTCGCACTTCGAGCAGCGCCGCTCCGGTGCCGTAATCCGACGACACGAACACCCGCGTGCCGCGAACGATTGGCGTCGCGACATTGGCGGTGCCGTTTGCCGCTTTGCTGTGCGACCACAGCAAGCGTCCGTCTCGGGGATCCACGGCGAGCGTGCGTGAATCGGTGAAGAAGATCACCTGGTTCAGGCTGCCGGTGCGCATCAAGACCGGCGACGAGTAGCCGGCGCCGTCGTTGTGCTGCTGCCACAACGTCGAGCCGTCGGTCTTCGATACCGCGACGATCGACGCGCGCCGGCCGCCGGCGTTGACGACGATGCGATCGCCAATCACGAGCGGTGATTCGCTGTAGCCCCAGTACGGATTTACCCCGCCGAATTTCTGCACCAGGTTGATCGTCCAGATGCGTTTGCCGGTAGCGGCTTCGAGACACGTCAGATCGCCGCTGCCGCCGAGAACATAGAGACGATCGCCGTCCACCGTCGGCGTGCTGCGCGGTCCGTCGCCGCGATCGTTTTCGTAGCGGCGGCCGTTCTGGTATTCCCACACCTTGCGGCCCGTTGCGCGATCGAGCGCGGTGACATATTCAACGTTGCCGCGCGCACCGAGCGTGTAGAGCCTGCCGCCCGACGTGGAGAATGAGGAATAGCCGTTGCCCACACCCGACGCGCGCCACGCCAGCTGCGGCCCCGACTTCGGCCACGATTGCAGCAAGCCCGTTTCCGCCGAGTGCCCATCCCGATTCGGCCCGCGCCACTGAAACCACTCCTGAACCGGCTGGCGTCCGGAGAGATCGGCTGCGAGAAACAAACCCGCAAGAACACACAACAGCAGCTGTCTCATCACAGTATTCCTCGTCAAGACATGCCTCCCCGTCAAGGAGTCCCCCTCAAGCCACCCCTTCCCCTCAAGCTTCCCGTCCCCTCAAGCTTCCCCTTCCTCCCCCTCAAGCTTCCCCTTCCCCTCAAGTATCCCGTCCCCTCAAGCAGTGCCTCGCCTCAAGCCACGCCCGATCAGCTACCATTTCCCTGATGAACCGAACGGTGCTCGTCGCAGGCGCGTTGGCCGTCGTTGTTGTCATTGGCGCGGTCGTCTTCATGCGCGGCGGCGATCCTGAGCCCCCACCAGCAACGAACACGAGCTCGGGACCGCCCGCGCCTCGCGTCGTCCCTAAGAAGGTCGATTCGGCCCCCGTCGCCGAGACGCCGCGCAAGACGCCTGCGAAGAAAGCGGAGCCGAAACCCGTCGAGGAAACCCCCGCGCCCACTGCGCCAACACTCGCGTCGTTGTCGCTCGATTCCGACGTGCCCGGCGCGTCGGTGTTCATCGATCGGCAGTTCGTGGGCAACACGCCGCTCAAGCTCGACAAGCTAGAGCCGGGCACCAAGCGCGTGCAACTCACCGCCACCGGGTTCGACAGCGTCCAAAGAACCATCGAGCTCGCCCCGGGCCCGAACAACATCACCCTGCGCGTCAAGGAAGTCAGCCTGAACGCGAGGGCCAACGTCGTCCATAAGCACGGCATGGGTTCGTGCGAGGGCACGCTGACGGCGACGCTCGACGGTCTTAGGTACGTGACGTCGAACAAGGGCGACGCGTTCACGCTCTCGTATGCCCAGGTTGAAACGTTCGCGGTGGATTACCTGGAAAAGAACCTGCGGGTGAAGCAACGTGGCGGGAGGACCTGGAACTTCACCGATCGCAACGACAACGCCGACACGCTGTTCGTGTTCCATCGCGACGTGGAAGCCGCCCGCAAGAAGCTCGCCGCCGGCTACGCCCCGGCGCAGTAGCGCCGCGTGAACTCTTCGTAATTTCCGATGAATTGGTTGGAAATTACGTATTTCTCCGCGCCCTTTGCGCTTTGCTATTCTTGACAGCATGAAACGTATCTTCCTGTTCCTGCTGACCAACCTCGCGATCATGATCATGATTTCGATCGTGCTCGCCGTGTTGGGCGTCTCCGGCTATATCACGCCGGATGGCCTCAACTATTCGGCGCTGATGGTGGTCTCGCTGGCGTGGGGCTTCGGCGGCGCGTTGATCTCGCTCGCCATGTCGCGCTGGATGGCCAAGATGGCGATGGGCGTGCAGCTCGTCGACGGCCGTTCCGGCCACGCCGAGCTGGATTGGCTCTACCAGACCGTCGAACAACTCACCCGCAAGGCGGGGTTGCCGATGCCAGAGGTCGGCGTTTACGAATCACCCGAGGTGAACGCGTTCGCCACCGGCCCGAGCAAGCGCTCGAGCCTGGTCGCCGTGTCGAGCGGCCTCCTCCGTTCGATGCGCCGTGAAGAAGTCGAAGGCGTGCTCGCGCATGAGGTCTCGCACATCCAGAACGGCGACATGGTCACCATGACGCTGATTCAGGGCGTGGTCAACGCGTTCTCGATCTTCTTCTCGCGCGTCATCGCGAACATCATTCGCCAGCTGGTCGACGAGCGCATCTCGACGCTGGTGTTCTTCGTCGCCACGATCGTGTTCGACATCGTGTTCTCGATCCTCGGCATGGTGGTGGTCGCCTGGTTCTCGCGCGCCCGCGAGTTCCGCGCCGACGCCGGCGCCGCGTCGCTGTCGAGCCGCCAGAACATGATCGCCGCGCTGCAGCGCCTGCAGGTCAACCAGCAGTTGGTGGACAACTCGCAGCCGCAGCTGGCAACGATGAAGATCAACGGCAGCCGCAGCGGCTTCATGGCGCTGATGTCCACGCACCCGCCCCTCGAAGCCCGCATCGCGGCGCTGCAGCAGCCGACGCTGCGGTAGAAAGCCGAACCGGGAACCGGGAGCCGGGAACCGGGAACCGGGAGCCGGTCCGGGTCCCGGATTCCGGATTCCGGCTCCTGGATTCCAGCTCCCGGCTCCCGGCTCCCGGATCCCGGCTCCCGGATCCCGGCTCCCGGATCCCGGCTCCCTGCTCCCTGTTCCCGCTACAATCCCCTTCGTGGTTTCCGAAACCGTCGAGGCCGAAG
>DASVFC010000529.1:0-3915 GCA_036380235.1 Vicinamibacterales bacterium | reverse complement strand
CGCGTAAACGAGATAGAACGGTTTGCCTTCCGCGGCCAGCTTCTGCGCCTCGGCGTCCGATAGCCCGCGCGGGTCTGCAAGGCGGCGATTGATCTCGACCAGCCGATCGAAGCGCGCCAGGTTCTGCGGCGAGCTGATGCGCAACAGCGAATAGATGTTGCCCATCGTCGTCTTGCCGACCTCCTCGTAGTTCACGCGATCGGTGTTCTTCGCGATCAGCTGGAAATACTCGAGGATCTTCGGATAGCGCGCCAGCTCGCCGTCGGTGCCGATCTTGAAGCCGAAATACTGATCCGGGTGCGGAACCGCTGATTGGGCGGTGATGTGTGGCGCGGTCAGGGACAGCACGGTCAAACCGGCAAGGCAGAATCGCAGGGTGTTACGCATGCGGGAATTTTACTCCCGGCACCTGTTCACCGGAACGCGGCCATCAGCGCCCCAAGCGCTGCCGTTGGCGCACGAAGAAGTCGGCAGCGCATGGATTTAACCGCCGCAGGATTTGCTATGTGCGGGAGCCGAGTTCGGCTTCGTGCATTTCACGCAGGCGGAACTTCTGGATTTTGCCGGACGCGGTGAGTGGAAACGCGTCAACGACGCGGATGAATCGCGGCACCTTGAATCGCGCCAGACGGTCGTGGCAGAAGGCCTGCACTTCTTCCCCCTGGATCGACGCCCCGGCCTTTACTTGCAAGGCGGCGGCAACTTCCTCGCCGAAGAATTCGTTGGCGATCGCGTAGACCGACGCGTCGGCGATCGCCGGATGCTGCCGCAGCACATCCTCGACTTCCTTGGGCGCGATGTTCTCGCCGCCGCGAATGATGATGTCCTTGATGCGGCCGGTGATGCGGACGCGGCCTTCCGCGTCGAGCGACGCCTGGTCCCCGCTCTTCAGCCAGCCATCGGCGGTGATCGCGGCGGCGGTGGCCTCGGGCATCTTGTAATAACCCTTCATCACCACGTAGCCCTTTGCCCACAACTCGCCGTCCTCGCCGGTTGGGCACGGCTCGCCGGTGCCTGGATTGACGATGCGAACGTCAACTTCAGGCAGCACGCGCCCAACCGTTTGCGTTCGCTCGGCCAGATCGGCGTCGCGTGGCGTCTGCGTCAGCCCCGGGGAGGTCTCGGTCAGGCCGTAAACGATGGTCAGCTCGCGCATCTTCATTTGCTCGATGACGCGCCGCATCAACGGCTCCGGACACAACGCGCCGGCCATGATGCCGGTGCGCAAGGTCGAGGTGTCGAATCGCGCGAACTCCGGATGATCGAGCTCGGCAAGAAACATCGTCGGCACACCGTAGAGCGCGGTGCAGCGTCCGCGATCGACGGTTTCCAGCACACGCCGGGGATCGAACGCCTCGACGGGATACAAGGCGGCGCCGTGTGTATACGCCGCGAGGACGCCCAGTACGCATCCGAAACAGTGGAACAGCGGCACGCACAGGCAGAGGCGATCGTCGGGGGTATAGCCGAGCCCCTCGCCAATCCAGTAACCGTTGTTGACGATGTTGCGGCTCGAGAGCATCACGCCTTTGGGGAAGCCCGTCGTGCCCGACGTGTATTGCATGTTGATCACGTCGTCGACCCGGATGGCACCAGCACGGTCGTCCAGCGTATCGTCCGGCACACTAGCGGCGGCCTCGCGCAGCGCCGCGTACGGCGTGAGGCCGTCCGGACAGTGATCGCCGATAAAAAACACGCGCTTGACGCCGGCGGGCATGGCTTCGCGGAGTTCGGCGACGTAGTCAACATCCCTGAAGCCGGCAATGGTGAACAGCGTCGAGGTTTCGCTCTGGCGCAGGAGATATTCAATCTCGCGCGCCCGCAGCGACGTGTTGACAGTCACGAGGATGGCGCCAATCTTGGCGAGCGCAAACTGCAGCACCACCCACTCGGGCACGTTGGTCGCCCACACCGCCACGCGATCGCCGCGTTCAACGCCCGAGGCGATCAAGCCGCGCGCGATCAGCCGCGCTTCCGTTTCGAGATCGAGGAACGTCCAGCGAAGATTGCGGTGTGGATAGACGAGGGCGTCGTGGCCGGGCAGCCACTCGGCCAGCTGCGTCAACAGCCGGCCAACGGTGACGTCGCGAAACGGTCCCGGCGAGCCCATGCTCGCCGAAGTATAAGCTGAAGCCTAACGCCGCCGCCGCCAGCGTGGGCCGTGAATCGCGAGATCGATCGCCTCACCAGGCGTCTGCAACGTGAGCCCGTCTTCGCGCGCATGCCGAACGAACTGCGCGTCCACCTTGTGAATGCGCATGCGCACGAGTTGCTCTTCGGTCGCGGACTGGAACCCGAGCTCGCGCATCGAGCGGATGTAGTCCGGCGTAACGCGGTGAATGCGGAACTTGACCAACTCGTCGACGCTCATGCCGCTGAAGCCGAGGGTCTTCAGTTGATCGATCTCCGCCGGCGTAACCTTGTGAATGCGCATCTTGACGAGGTCTTCGCCGGGCACGTCGCGATAGCCGCGTTGCTCGAGCGCGCGGACGAATTCGGGCGTGACCTTGTGAATGCGGAACCTGATCACGTCCTCCACCGACTGACCGCGAATGCCCGCATCGAGCAGCGCCTTGATGTTCGCGGCGCTGGCGCCGTGGATGCTCATGCGAATCAAATCGTCGAGTGGGACGTTGCGGTAGCCGACAGCCGCGAGATCCTGGACGAACTGCGGCGTGACGCGATGAATGCGCGTGCGCACCAGGTCGTCGATCGGGATGTTCGTGTAGCCGGCCTGATTGAGGCCGCGGACGTGCGCGGTGGTAACGTCGATCATGGCCAGCCTGACGAGGTCATCGCTGCTGAGATTGCGATAGCCGAGGCCGCCCATGTTGGCGATGAAGGCCTGATCGGGAGTGAAGATGTAGGTGCCGGCGCCGCGGCCGCCATCGAACGAACCCGTGAACCGGAACGTGCCCGCCTCGCGGCGCCATGAGAACTGCACGTCGTTGGCCAGGTTCGCCAACGCGGCAGCCGGCAGGCCGCTGAGCTCGCTCAACCTGACGCCGAAACCCCACCGACTGTCGCCTGCCGAGGTGCGCAAGTTGAACTGAACGCGCGGCTCCCCGTCGCGATCGGTCCAGGTATTCCTAGTGTCAGCCGTCCATTCGCCGTTATAAGCCGCTGGCGATTGGACGGCCGTAGACACTGCGGAGAACATCGGGGCCGAAGTAAACGCAGAAATATTCAGGGCTGCGACTGACGCCAGCAGCAGGGCTAGAAGGACGCCTTTACGCATCGCGATGACCTCGATGCCTTGGATGGGTCGAGGTTACGAAATGGTTGGAACCAGGTGGCACTTCCGCATCGCTCCCGTGCGGGACCGTGTCTCCCTCCGCAAACTCTCCGCTCGCCGGTCAAACGTCGCTCGGCCCGCAAAAGCACTCGGCGAACTCGCGCACCACTTCGCTCAAACAACGCCAGTCCCCGCCTCCGCTCCGTTTGTCAGCATAAAGATCTGAGTCGGCTCGGTCGAACGTTTGCTCCGGGAGACACGGTCCCGCACTCGCGCAGTGCCGAAGTCCCGCACTCGCGCAGTGCCGAAGTCCCGCACGGAAGCGGGACCTGTCCAGTGCTATCGCTTCGTGAGGATCTCCTCGAAGAACTTGAGCGCGCGGGGATCTTTCGATTGGCCGAGCCAGAACATCGCCTGCTTGCGGACCGCGGCATTCTTGTTCGAACGCGCCTGTTCGATCAGCAGCGGCACGCCCTGGTCCTTCGGGAGCTGGCTCAACGCGAACACCGCCTTCTTCTTCACTTCGGTGTCCGGATCGTTCTCGATCGCGGCATTGATGGTGCCGACCGCCTTCTGGCCGGCTCGCTGCGCCAGCCAGAACAGGGCCGATCCCTTCACGTTGCTCGACGCGCCGTCGCGGGCGAGGGTGACTAGCTCGTTGAGCGGCTGCTCACCATCGG
>DASVFC010000528.1:0-3553 GCA_036380235.1 Vicinamibacterales bacterium | reverse complement strand
TGAGCAGCGCCAATGTCACTCGCGTCATAAATGAGGCAGACGCCCGGGGAGTCCGAATAGACTGGATCACAACGGCAGCTTAGAACATGTTCTCCCTCGACGGCTACCAGGCCGTGCAGGCCAAAGGCGGAGTGGTCCGGCGGACCGATCGGCGCGTTCTTTCGGTATCGGGCGCGGATCGGGCGTCGTGGCTGCAAGGGCTTCTTACCAACGACGTGCAGGCGATGGCCGAAGGCGAGGTGCGCTACGCTGCCTACCTCACGCCGCAGGGCCGGATGATCACCGACATGAACGTCGTTGCGCACGGCGATCGCCTCTTGCTCGACGTGCCGGCATCGCTCGCGGCGCCGTTGCGCGACAAGCTCGACGCGCTGATCTTCTCGGAAGACGTGCAGATCACCGACGAAAGCGGGCACGTCCTCGTGTGGACCGTCGTCAACGATCACTTCATCGACGTCGTCGCCGAGTCGCTGCCGGCCGAGTTCAAGACGCTGCCCGAGATTGACCTCGATACGTTCGAGGTCATTCGCATCGAGCGCGGCATCCCGAAGTTTCTCGCCGACATGAGCGAAGACACGATCCCGCTCGAGGCGGGAATCGAGGATCGCGCCATCTCGTTCAGCAAAGGCTGCTACGTTGGCCAGGAAGTGATCGTGCGCGTCACGCATCGCGGCGGCGGCCGGGTGGCGAAGCGGCTCGTCAAGTGGCACGCGGACGATTCGGCGCCGATCGTACCGATGCCTGACTCACAGGTTCTGTCGGGCGAGAAGACCATCGGCAAGGTCACCAGCTCCGCGTTCTCGCCGTCGCTGAACAAGGTGGTCGGCCTTGGCTACCTGCATCGCGACTTCGTTGAACCGGGCACCGCGATCACCATCGTGTGGAACGACACCCGTGTCGCGGCGGTGGTGAAGTGACGTCGCGGCGAATGCTGTTTGCGGGCGCGGCCGTGGCCGCCATGATGGCGGGTTCCGCAACCCCGGAGTCCCAGGGCCCAGGGCCGAAGCCGCAGGCTCCGAACGCCTGGTTTAAAGGCAATCTCCACACCCACACCCTCAACAGCGACGGCGACTCGACCCCCGATGATGTGGTGCGCTGGTATCGCGAGCACGGCTACCACTTCGTTGCGATTACCGATCACAACTACCTGACCAATGTCGACGCGTTGAACGCTTTGCACGGCGCCGACGACCAGTTCGTGGTGATTAAGGGTGAGGAGGTCACCGATCGATTCGGCGACAAACCGATTCACGTCAACGGCCTGGATCCCGCCGGCTTCATCAAGCCGCCCGGTGGAAGCGGCGTCGTCGGCATGGTGCAGAACATGGTTGACGCGGTGCGCGCTGCGCGCGGCATCCCCAGCATCAACCATCCCAACTTCGGCTGGGCCATTTCGGCCGACGAGCTTGCGCAGGTGCAACGCACGCGGTTGTTCGAGGTGTTCAACGGTCACCCGCAGGTGAATAACCTGGGCGGCGGCGGGGTTCCGGGCCTTGAAGAGACCTGGGATCGGATCTTGTCGAGCGGGAAGTTGCTCTACGGCATCGCCGTGGATGATGCGCATTACTTCAAGCGGCCGGAAGACCAGGCGGCACCGCGGCCCGGATTCGGGTGGGTCTACGTCCGTGCCCCACGCCTCGAGCCGCGCGCCATCGTCGAGGCGCTCGAACGCGGCGAGTTCTATTCATCCACCGGCGTTGAGCTCGAATCGATTGAATCGTCGCCGCAGGCGATCACGATCACGGTGAAGCAGGAACGTCAGAGCAAGTACCGTATCGAATTCATCGGCAAGCAAGGCAAGCTGCTTGCTGCATCCACCGCCAGTCCCGCCACCTACACGATCAAAGGAGACGAGGGTTACGTTCGCGCCAGGGTGCTCGAATCAAACGGCAAGGTCGCCTGGATCCAGCCCGTGCCCGCCGGCGCCGATCCGCCGCGATGAACGCGATCATCGTCGTCGCGGCGATCATCGAGCGCGACGAGTCCTTCCTGCTGACGCTGCGCCCCCATGGTAGTCACCTCGCCGGACACTGGGAGTTTCCCGGTGGCAAAGTCGATCCGCATGAGACGCACCACGAGGCGCTGCGCCGCGAAGTGTTCGAGGAGCTCGATGCGGTGGTCGAGGTCGGCGACCTGGCGCACACCGTGACGCACGCCTATCCTGAGAAGACGGTGCGGTTGTTTTTCTATCGCTGCGAGCTGCGCGGCGAGCCCAAGCCGATGATGGGACAGGAGATGCGCTGGGTTCACAAGCGGCAGCTGGCACAGCTGCCGTTTCCCGAAGCGGATCGCGAATTGATTCGTCAGCTGACGTAGCGGCAGAAACTTTTCATCGCACAGGCTCCGCACTTCGGTTTCCTCGCGCTGCAGTGCGTGGCGCCGAAATCCATCAGCGCCTGGTTGAAGTCGAAGACGTGCTTGTGCGGCAGCACCGCCGACGACAACGCCCACAGCCGTTTCTTCATCGCGTGGCTCTTCGGATCGCCCTTCCCTATAAAGATCCGATACAGCACGCGGGCAACGTTGGTATCCAGAATCGCTTCACGCTCGCGGAACGCAAAGCTCCGGATTGCACCGGCGGTGTATGCGCCGATGCCCTTGAATGACAGCAGCGTGGCGCGATCGCGCGGCAGCTGCCCTTCGTACTTCTCGACCGCCTGTTGTGCGATCGACTGCAACCGTCGCGGGCGAATGTTGTAGCCGAGCGGACGCCAGGTCTGCGTCACGTCGTCCACGGGTGCTTCGGCGAGGACCGCGAACGAGGGATATTTCGCCAGCCATTCGTGGTACTTCGGCAGCACGCGATCGACCTGCGTCTGCTGCAGCATGATCTCCGACACGAGGATGTGGTACGGGTCGTCGGTGTTCCGCCACGGCAAGTCGCGACCGTGCTTGCGGTACCAGTTGAGAAGGTTGCGTCGGAAGCGCTGTCTTAGCGCCGCCGCGGGCATCGGGTGTTGGCGAGGTGTCGGCACAGTATGTTGCGCAGGGAGCGGGTCTTTAGGCCCGCGTGACTGACACGCCTATAATCCTATCGTGAAGATCTACACCAAGACCGGCGATGCGGGCGAAACCAGCCTCTTCGACGGCACGCGCGTGTCGAAAACCGATCCGCGCGTGGTGGCGTATGGCGACGTCGACGAGCTGCAGGCCTGCATCGGCATGGCGCGGGCGGCCCGATTGCCCGCCGATCTCGACGAGATGTGCCTGACACTGCAGCGCGATCTGTTCGCGCTTGGCGCCCGCCTGGCCGATCCCGCGCACAAGATCGCCAAGCGCGTCGAGAAGATTGTCATCGACGATCGCAGCGTGTCGCGCCTCGAAGGATGGATCGATGCGCTCGATGGCGAAATTCCGCCGCTGCGCCACTTCATTCTCGCCGACGGCTCGCCGGCGGGAGCGGCGCTGCATTTTGCGCGCACCGTATGCCGTCGCGCCGAGCGGTCGATCCTATTGCTCGGCGCCGATGCCGTTGAGCCAGTCGTCGTCATCTACGTCAATCGGCTGTCGGACCTGTTGTTTACGATGGCCAGGGCGGCCAATCATCGCGCCG
>DASVFC010000527.1:0-2353 GCA_036380235.1 Vicinamibacterales bacterium | reverse complement strand
AGTGGCCGCTTGCCGGTGTTCGGATCCTTGGGCGGGATGTTTACTTCGAGACCGTCGAC
Organism: Vicinamibacterales bacterium; assembly: GCA_036380235.1. Taxonomy (GTDB): domain Bacteria; phylum Acidobacteriota; class Vicinamibacteria; order Vicinamibacterales; family UBA2999; genus 12-FULL-67-14b. The sequence continues at coordinate 2,294 of DASVFC010000527.1, read as the reverse complement.
CTTGACGTGTTCCAAGGTCTGGCTCCAGAGATCGGTCGGACGCAGGTCGACGCTGAACGACTTGACGATCAGCAGGGGAGGGACGTCGGTCCGCCCGTGATGGCGAACTGTCAAATTCTCCGCGTGCAGCGTCAGCGGCGCCCAGTTCAGCCTTATCGCGCCAAGTTCGACTTCGCTTTCGAGGGATTCGCTCAGCGTGGACGTCACCCAACCCCGCAGCCGCGGCTCCAGCTGCCGCGCGCTGATGACGAGCCCGATGCCGCCAATGACGGTCAGGACCAACAGGACGCCGACGCTGAGACGGGCGTGTTTCCTCATTGCCTTTGGTGGTGGCGCCAGGGAACGATCGAAATGTGGCCGTCGCGCTCAAGCGTGGCCTGGCGAATCTCCTTCACGCTGGCAAGCCCATGCGAAAGTCGCGCCGCTTCGCTGAGGTCTTCATCGTCGAGGCCGTTGGCCGCCATCGCCTGGGGACGTGGCTGTCCCTCATTGATGAGCAGGATGGGATAACCCTCGAGGAGCCGATCGAAGGCGGGAATTGCCTTTTTCAGGTAGGTGATGCCCATATCGAGCGACACCAGCGACAAGATCGCGATTGCCGCGCCGGTCACGGTGTCATCCTCGCCGACCATGGCCTGCTGCGTCGTTTCGCCAATGATTAGCAAAAGTACCAGGTCGAATGACGACGTCTCAGCGAGTGTTCGGCGGCCCGTGATGCGGAAGATCAACAGCAACAGGAGATAGATCGCCGTGCTATGCAGGACAATCCGGGCGCGATCCCCGAGATAACCGAACGTGGCGGCCAGGACCACCGCCACGAAGCAGGCAAATCCCAGTCGCTGTATTCGATGTTCCCATGTCACCGTTCGCGGCGAGGCGTATGACATGGCGCGGCGTCAACGCGCCGTTTGCGGCGGCGACAAGATGTCTTCGATGATGAATGCTTCCAGCGCCGGCGAACCCTTGCTGCTGCCGACGAACACCATCGTGTAGAAGCGGCCTGCCTCCAGTTGCGCGTTCGGGAGTGCTACCACCGGCGTCGCGCTGCCATCGATGCGCACCTCGACCTGGCCGCGAATCGGCGCGACGTCGGCGTACTCACTGACCGATTGGAAGGCGAGATTGTCAACGATCGGTTCGACCAGGCCGGGCGCGTGCACGTCGATGGTGCCGCCGCCCTCGCCGCCATGTACCACGCGCAATTTTGCTTTGCCTTCGGCGGGCCGATCCAGTTTGTCTCTGACGATGCGCAGCCGAGCGTTGCGATCGTCGCCGGGCAGCGCGAACACGGTGTAGTAGTTGCCGTCCTCGAGCCCTTCGCTGTTCGACGACAACGGATCCGCGTTCGTCATCCCCGCCGGACGCAACGCGAAGGTGTAACGCTTGCCGTCCACCGCGCGATAGTTGCTCACCGTCTTGAATCCGACGGCATCGAACAGCATCAGGTCGCCGGCATACAGATCCATTGCCGGTCCATTTGGAATGCCATGCACCACGCGCACGAGCGCTTCATCGCGGCTCGCCGCGCTGTTCGCGGATGGCGCGGTCGATGTGCCGCCGGGAGCGTTGGTCGTCACCGCCGCCGATCGTGTTTCCGTGCGACCGCATGCGGCGCTGCCGATCAACAGCAGAACTGCCAGCAGTGTCGTGGCGTGAATGTTGCTGCTGGGTTTGGCAGGAGACATGAATGACATTGCACGCTCAAGAACCCGTGAAACCGGAGGGACCGATCCCGGGCCTTCCGAAGTCCCCCGAACAACCAATCGTGCCGCCTGATGATCCCAATCGCGGCCAGGTCGATCGCGAGCCGAGCATCGATCCGCCGCCCGCGGTGCCACCGGTGCGGGAGCCCAACATCGGTGAGCCTCCCGCGCCGCGCGCGTAACCGTTAGTCGTTTCGTTCCGGATCCGTCCTGCATCCATCGTCATGCAGCGGCGGGTCCTGACCCCGCCGGGCGATCCGCCCGGCGGTGGTGTCTTCGCACTCTTCACATTCTTCTTTCGGCGGCGGCATGGTTTCACCAGCCGCCGCCTTGCCGATCTCGGCGTCCCGCGCGTCCTTCACGTCCGCCGGATTGACGGGCGTGTTAGCGATCATCGCCAGATCGTCGATGCCCATGACTACTGGCTCAGCCTCACAGTGAGGGCGGCGCGGCGGTTGAGACGGCGCGTCTCTTCGCGAGAGTTGTCGTGCTTCGGCCGCTCTTCACCGTAGCTCACCGTCTGCAGGCGATCGACGCCGATACCGTTGGAGCTCAGGTACTCGCGCACCGCAACGGCGCGACGTTCGCCGA
>DASVFC010000526.1:0-6650 GCA_036380235.1 Vicinamibacterales bacterium | reverse complement strand
AAGAAGCTGAAGGAAACGCCGGATGGCGAGAGCAACCTGCTCGACAACACGCTGGTGATTTACGGTTCGCCCATGGGCGACTCGAACATTCACAACCACAAGCGCTGCCCGTTGTTCTTCGCCGGCAAGGCCGGCGGTGCGCTCAAGGGTGGCGTGCACATCAAGGCCGGCGACGGCACGCCAATGGCGAACGCGCTGCTCTCGTCGCTGCAGGCGATCGGTCTCGAAACCAAGCAGCTCGGCGACAGCACCGGGACGCTCGATTTGAACGCTGTGCAGGCAACGACCGCGGTAGTTTAAGGACGTTTAACCACGGAGGACGCGGGGAACACGGAGAACACTTTTTTAAAACGCCAGTGTCGCTAAGCAGCACTTGCCTTTAGGAAAGAATTTCTCCGTGTCCTCCGTGTTCTCCGTGGCCAACGTCCGTGGACAGAAAGCGATTATGAGAAGAATCGTTGCAGGGATTGCACTAACGGCGATGCTCTCGACCGGCATCAGCGCCCAGAGTTCGCAGATTGCGAACGCGGCCATGAACGGCGATCGCGAGGCGGTGCGGGCGCTGATCAAGAAGGGCCTCGACGTCAACGAAGCGCTGGGCGACGGCACCACCGCTCTGCATCTGGCGGCGATGAAGGGTGATGCGGAGCTGGCGCAGATGCTGCTCGTGGCCGGCGCCAATCACCGCGCCACCACGCGCATCGGCGCCTATACACCGCTCTACCTCGCGGCGCGTGGCGGACATTCGGCCGTCGTCGCGGCGTTGCTCGCTGCCGGCGCCGACCCGAAAGCGGAAACCATCAACGGCACCACGCCGTTGATGATCGGCGCGGCGTCGGGAGACACGAAGACGATCACGACGCTCGTCGAAAACGGGTCGGACATCAACGCCAAAGACAAGGCCAAGGGCGAGACCGCACTGATGTTTGCAGCGGCGTTCAACCGCCCGGATGCGGTGAAGCTGTTGCTGGCCAGGGGCGCGGATCACAAGGCCACGACCAAGGTCGTCGACCTGTTCGCGTTGACGGCTCCCGAGGAAGAGCAGATGGGCCGCAATCGCGGCGCTGCGCAGCCGGCGCGCGTCGATATTGCCGGCGCGACGCGTGGCTATCGCTACAACGAGCTGATCAGCTCGCAGGGCGGCATGACCGCACTGCACTTTGCGGCCCGCCAGGGTTTCGCCGACGTGGTGAAGGCGCTCGTCGAAGGCGGCGCCGACGTCAACCAGCTCAACGCGGGCGACAAGACGTCACCGCTCCTGATCACGATCATCAACGGGCATTTCGATCTCGCGAAATGGATGCTCGAGAAGGGTGCCAGCCCGACGGCCAGCGCGTTCAACGGCGTGACGCCGCTCTATGCGGTGCTCAACATCCAGTGGGCGCCGAAGTCGCTTTATCCGAGCCCGAAGGCGTATCAGCAGCAGACCACCGGATATCTCGAGTTGATGCAGTTGCTGATCGACAAGGGTGCCGACGTCAACGCGCGCCTGCAGCGCAAGGTCTGGTATCAGGCCTTCAATTCCGATTTCGCAGGCGTCGATGAATCAGGCGCGACGCCCTTCTGGCGTGCCGCCTACGCCAACGACGTGGCGGCAATGAAGCTGCTCGTGGCCGCCGGTGCCGATCCGAACATCCCGACCATGAAGCCGGCCGGCCGCCCGTTCACCGGTGAAGGGATTCGCCAGATTCAAGACACGTCAGGCGTGCCGCCGATTCCGTACGGTGGTCCCGGAGTGTTGCCGATCCACGCCGCCACCGGCGTTGGCTACGGTGAAGGATTTGCCGCCAACTCTCATCGCTACGCACCGACGGGCTTCCTGCCGGCAATCAAGTACCTGGTTGATGAGCTGGGCGCCGACGTAAACGCTGTCGATCACGAGGGCAATACGCCGGTGCACCTTTGTGCGTCACGCGGCGACAACGAGTGCATCAAATACCTAGTCTCGAAGGGTGCTGATGTCACGCGGGTCAATCGTGAAGGCAACACGACCGTAGACATGGCCAACGGTCCCGTGCAGCGCACGCAACCGTATCCGGAAACGATCAAGCTGCTCGAAGGCCTGGGCGCGAAGAACAATCATCGATGCGTGACATGTTGAAGACTGGACTGACCGCTACTATCTTCGTCGCTGCCATCGCGGCTGTTGCCGCGCAACAGCCGTCCGCCTCCGCTGCCGCCCAGGCTCCGGCTAAGCAGGCTACTCAGACTCGGGCCGCCTCCGCGCCGCAGCAAACTGCCGGCGCTACGGCGCCCAACATCAAACCGGCGGTGTCGCATTCCGCCGGTTCGATGTTGCCGGCTGAGCAGACGGCGCTGGTCAAGCAATACTGCGCCACCTGCCATAACGATCGCAGCAAAGCGGGGCAGCTCTCGCTGCAGTCGTTCGATGCGGCGAAGCTCGAAGAGCATGGCGAGCTGGCGGAGAAGATGATCCGCAAGCTGCGCGCCGGCATGATGCCGCCCTCCGGCGCCCGCCGCCCGGAACCCGCGGTGTTGACGGCGTTGCTCACCAACTTCGAATCGCGAATGGACAAACACGCGGCGCTCAATCCCAATCCGGGATTCCGCCCGTTCCAGCGCCTGAACCGCGCCGAGTACGCCAACGCCATCCGCGACCTGCTGAATCTCGACGTTGACGTCTCGACCTATCTGCCGCCCGACACGATCAGTCACGGCTTCGACAACGTCGCCGACGCGCAGACGTTTTCGCCGACCCTGATGGACGGCTACCTGCGCGCGGCCAGCCAGATCAGCCGTCTCGCCGTGGGCGATCGCAACGCTTCGGCCTCGTCCACCACCTACAAGATTCCGCGCGCGCAGTCGCAGCATCGCCGCGTCGACGGCGCGCCGATGGGCACGCGCGGCGGCCATTCGGTGGTGCACGTGTTTCCCGCTGATGGTCACTACCGCCTGAAGGCGTCGCTGCACTACGAACCGCTCGGCGGCCTCGCGGGCCGCAACTCGATGACGGCCTACGACATCAAGGAGCAGCTCGAGTTCTCCGTCAACGGCGAGCGTGTGGCGCTGGTCGATCTCAACACGCGCATGAGTGAGACGGATCCGAAGAACGGCCTCGAGCTGGTGACGCCGCCGGTGCACATCAAGGCCGGCCCGCAGCGCGTGACCGCCGCCTTCGTGCAGCGCCTCGACGGTCCGGTCGACGACTTGCTGATGCCGCTCGAGAACACGCTCGCCGACGTCAGCATCACCTGGGGCGTGACGATGTTGCCGCACCTGCGCGACTTTATCGTGCAGGGTCCGCTCGAGGTCACCGGCGTGTCGGATACGCCGAGCCGCTTGAAGATCTTCTCGTGCCGCCCCACCGCGAAGGCAGAAGAGGAAGCGTGCGCATCGGAGATCGTCAAGCGCCTCACGACTCAGGCATACCGTGGTGCGCCCAGCGCCGCTGACCTGCAGGATGCAATGAAGTTCTACGAGCAGGGGCGCGGCAAGGGCGGCTTTGAAGCCGGGATTCGTCTCGCCCTGCAGTCGATCCTGATGAGCCCGCGCTTCCTGTTCCGTCTCGAGGAACAGCCGGCGGGCATTCGCGCTGCAACTTATCGCGTCTCCGACGAAGATCTGGCGTCGCGGCTGTCGTTCTTCCTGTGGGGCACGGTGCCCGACGCCGAGTTGATCCGCGCCGCCGCCGTCGGCACGCTGAGCACGCCTGCAGGCCTCGAGAAACAGGTGCGCCGCATGCTCGCCGACAAGAAGTCGGAAGCGTTGTCGACGCGGTTTGCGTCACAGTGGCTGCGCCTGCAGGACCTCGACAAGATTTTCCCGGACTACTTGCTGTATCCGCAGTACGACGAGGTACTCGCGAAGTCGATGAAGCGCGAGACGGAGCTGTTTTTCGACAGCATCGTTCGCGAAGATCGCAGCGTCAAAGACCTGCTGACGGCCGACTACTCGTTCGTCAACGAGCGGCTGGCGATCCACTACAACATCCCGAACATCACCGGCAGCGCGTTCCGGCGCGTCACTTTGCCGCCGTATCGCCGCGGGCTGCTCGGCCAGGGCAGCATCCTGACGCTGACTTCAGTGGCCGATCGCACCTCGCCGGTGCAGCGCGGCAAGTGGGTGATGGAAGTGCTGCTGGCTTCGCCGCCACCGGCGCCGCCGCCGAACGTGCCCTCACTGGATGATTCGGTGAAGGCCACCGAGGGCGGCAAGATGCTGTCGACCCGCGAACGCATGGAGGAGCATCGCCGTAACCCGCAGTGCACCTCGTGCCACAAGGTGATCGATCCGCTGGGCCTCGCGCTCGAGAATTTCGACGTCACCGGCGCCTACCGCATCAAGGACAACGAGGTGCCGGTGGACGTGGTCGGCGATCTGTATGACGGCACGCGCATGGACGGCCCGGCCGGGCTGCGCGAAGCGCTGATGAAGCACTCGGACATGTTCCTGACCAGCTTCACGGAGAGCCTGATGACGTATGCGCTCGGGCGCCGGCTGGATTATTCGGACATGCCGACCGTCCGCTCGATCGTGCGCGCCGCCGGCAAGAAGGGCGATCGCCTCTCCGCGTATGTGATGGCCGTCGTCAACAGCGCGTCATTCAAGATGGGTGTGGTGGACAAGGGCAACGATCAGCGGCGCGCCGCTGATGTCGTGGAACAACGGCAGCGGTAGGTTGCAGTAGGTAAAGGCGGGTCTTTAAACCGGCCTTCAGGAGCAGACATGTATCTGACACAGAAACAGTTGTCGCGTCGAACGGTGCTCAAGGCCGCGGGCGTCACCATGGCGCTGCCGTTCCTCGAGGCGATGGTGCCGGCGCGCGCGTCGGCACAGGCGGCGCGTGGCACCGTCCGCTTTGCGGCGATCGAGATGGTGCACGGTTCGGCCGGCAGCACCGCGTTCGGCATCAAGAAGAACATGTGGGCGCCGGCGGCAGTGGGCCGCGAGTTCGACCTGTCGTCGAGCAGCCTGGCGCCGCTCGAGCCGTTCCGCAACGACATCACCATCATCAGCAACACCGACGTGCGCAACGCGGAAGCGTTTACGGCCCCGGAAATCGGCGGCGACCACTTCCGCTCCAGCGCGGTGTTCCTGACGCAGATGCACCCGAAGCAGACGCAGGGTAGCGACGTCCACGTCGGCACTTCGCTCGACCAGTACTACGCGCAGAAGCACGGACAGGGCACGGCGATCCCGTCGATGCAGCTGTGCATCGAGAACGTCGACCAGGCGGGCGGCTGCTCGTATGGCTACTCGTGCGTTTACACCGACTCGATCAGCTGGGCGTCGCCGACGCAGCCGCTGCCGATGATTCGCGACCCGCGGACCGTGTTCGATCAGCTGTTCGGCGTCGGCGCCACGCCGGCGGAGCGGCGCGAGCGGCGCGCCGAAGACAAGAGCATCCTCGACTGGCTGGGCGATGCCGTGACGCGCATGAACAAGAACCTTGGCGTCTCGGATCGTGCCCGCCTCGCCGATTACCTCGAGGACGTGCGCGAGATCGAGCGCCGCATCCAGAAGGTCGAAGCCGCGAACAGCTCGGGCGAGCCGCGCGAACTGCCGGGCGCGCCGATTGGCGTGCCGGACGATTTCGCCGAACACGTCAAGTTGATGTTCGACTTGCAGGCGCTCGCGTTTGCGTCAGACATCACGCGAGTGTTCGCGTTCAAGCTCGGGCGCGATGCCTCCAACCGCGTGTATCCGGAAAGCGGCTACAAGGCGGCGTTCCACTCGGCGTCGCACCACCAGGATCGCGACGACCGCATCACCGAGTTCGCCAAGATCAACAAGTACCACGTCAGCATGATTCCGTATTTCCTCAACAAGCTGAAGAACACGCCTGATGGGGACAGCAACCTGCTCGAGAACACGCTGCTGATCTACGGCTCGCCGATGGGTAACTCGAACGTGCACAACCACAAGCGCTGCCCGCTGTTCCTCGCCGGCCACGCCGGCGGCCAGTTGAAGGGCGGACTGCACTTGCGGGCCGGCGACGGCACGCCGATGGCCAACGTGATGCTTTCGGTGGCGCACATGCTCGGCATGAACGACTTCAAGACCTTCGGCGACAGCACTGGCGCGTTTGATCTGAACGCCGCGCCGGCCACAACGGCGGCGGTGTAGGTGTCCACGGACGCATAACCACGGAGGGCACGGAGACCACGGAGACTTTTCTCTAAAGGCCATTGCCGCTAAGCAGCATTGGTATTTTGAAAAGCATTCTCCGTGTTCTCCGTGCTCTCTGTGGTTAACGTCCGTCTCGGGTAGCGACTATGAAACGACTGTTCACAGGGATTGCACTGGCCGTGGCGTTGTCTGTCGGCCTCACTGCGGCGGAGTCGCCGATTGCCGACGCGGCGGCTCGCGGCGATCGCGAGGCGGTCAGGACGCTGTTGAAGAAGGCGGCTGACGTCAACGCGGCGCAGGGCGACGGCATGACGGCGTTGCACTGGGCGGCGATGAACGGCGACACCGAGCTGGCGCAGATGCTGCTCGTGGCCGGCGCCAACGTGCGTTCCACAACCCGCCTCGGCACCTACACGCCGCTGTACCTCGCCAGCCAGCAGGGACACGCGGCGGTCATCCAGGCCTTGATCAAGGCCGGCGCCGACGTGAAAGCGGGGACGCCGAACGGTACGACGCCATTGATGGTGGCGGCCGCGTCGGGGGAAGTCGAAGCGGTGAAG
>DASVFC010000525.1:0-6016 GCA_036380235.1 Vicinamibacterales bacterium | reverse complement strand
ACTCGCCGACGGCCTGCGTGTGCTGGCGAAGGTGAAAGCACGCACGGGCCTGCCGATCCTGACCGACATTCACGAACCATCGCAGGCCGGTGCCGCCGCCGGCGTTGCCGACATCCTGCAGATTCCTGCGTTCCTGTCGCGCCAAACCGACCTGATTGTCGCCGCCGCGAGGACGGGTCGCGTCGTCAACGTGAAGAAGGGCCAGTTCCTGGCGCCGAAGGACATGAAGCACGTGATCGCCAAGGTCACGGAATCAGGCAACGCGAACGTGCTGGTCACCGAACGCGGCGTGTCTTTCGGATACAACAACCTGGTCGTCGACCCGCGCGCCTTCCCGATGCTGCGCGCATTCGGCTACCCCGTGATCTTCGACGTCACACACAGCCTGCAGTTGCCGGGCGCCGGCGAGGGCGTGACGGCGGGCCTCGCCGAATACATTGAGCCCGTGGCGCAAGCCGGCGTCGCGGCCGGCATCGACGGCGTGTTCATGGAGGTCCACGAGGAGCCGAGCCGCGCCAAGAGCGACGCGGCCAATGCCCTTCGCCTCGATCGTCTGGAGCCGCTCCTCCAGCGGCTGGTGGCTCTTGATAAGATCGTTCGACATGCCTGATTTGACGCTGGCCCGCAAGGTCCTGCAGACCGAGGCGGCCGCGATCCTCGCGCTCGTCAACCGCGTTGACGACGAGAAGTTTGCGCGCGCGGTGATGCTGATCCGCGGCTGCAAAGGCCGCGTCATCGTCACCGGCATGGGCAAGTCCGGCATCATCTGCCGCAAGATCGCCGCGACGCTGGCAAGTACCGGCACCCCAGCATTCTTCCTGCACCCCGCCGAAGCCGTGCACGGCGATCTCGGCGTCATCCAGGCCGACGATGTGGTGATCGCCATGTCGTATAGCGGCGAGACCGAAGAGCTGACACGCGTGCTGGAAACGTTGAAGCGGATTGGCGCGCCGTTGATCGCGCTGACCGGAGACCTCGCGTCCACGCTCGCCCAAGCCGCCAACGTCGCGCTCGATTGCAGTGTGTCGGAAGAGGCCTGCCCGATGAACCTGGTGCCGACGGCGAGTACGACCGCCGCGCTGGCGATGGGCGACGCGCTGGCCATGACGGTGCTCGTGGAAAAAGGCTTTAAGCCTGAAGACTTCGCCAACCTGCACCCCGGCGGCAAGCTCGGCAAGAAGCTGATGCGAGTTGCGCAGTTGATGCACGGCGGCGACGCCCTGCCGGTGGTGCAGCTGCATACGGCGATGCGCGACGTAATTTACGAGATGTCACGCAAGGGGCTGGGGATGACCTCGGTCGTCGAAAAGGATGGCCGTCTTGCCGGCATCATCACCGATGGCGACTTACGCCGGAAGATGTCCGCGACGCCGAACATCCTCGACCTCACCGCGCGGGATGTGATGACCGTCAACCCGGTGACGATCCCGGATACCACTCTCGCGGTCGAAGCTTTGGGTGTGATGGAACAACGCAAGATCACGTCGATTGTAGTCATCGACACGGATCGGCGCGTTGAAGGCGTCGTGCACCTGCACGACCTCTGGCGCACCGAAATGGTGTAAGTGCGGTTCCAAGAGTTCCAAGGGTTCCAAAGGTTCCAAGCGTTTGGGTTACAGGGGTTTATAAGGAACACGTGACGGTTACAGAGGCGATCCCCCTTCTAGGCGCGCTGCTCGCCCTGCTGCTTGGCCTCGCCATCGGCAAGGCGTGGGAGCGCTACAAGCTGCGTGACGGCAGGTGGATCGATCGCCGCCGCGCACGGGATTCGCATCACTACGTGCTGGGCCTCAACTTCCTGGTCTCTAACCAGATCGACCTGGCGATCGAAGAGCTGAGCCAGGCGGCGCGCGTCGACAGCGACGCGCTCGAGATCCACTTGATTCTGGGCAACGTCCATCGCGAGCGCGGCCAGGTGGCGCGCGCGATCCAGGTCCACCAGGCGCTGCTGCAGCGGCCAAAGCTGACCAGGATCGAGCACGCCTACATCCTGCTGTGCCTCGGCCTCGACTTCAAACGCGGCGGCTTCGTCGATCGCGCCCTTGAAGCGTTCAACGAAGTGATCCGCATGGATCCGTCGAACCAGTACGCGCTGCTCTACCTCCAGAAGCTGCACGAGGAGCAACACCAGTGGGCAGACGCACATCGCATCCGCAAGCAGCTCGTGGAGTTGAGCGGGCCCGATACGCAACCGCGCAACCAGGCGATCCTCGGCTTCCTCGACAACGCGCTCGGCATGGAGGCAATGACGATCGGCGACCGCGCCCGGGCCGCGCGGCACTTCCAGTCGGCGATCGATCAGGATCCGGACACCATCCCTGCTTACCTGAATCTCGGCGACGTGCGGCTGGCAGAAGGTGATGTCGCCGGTGCCGAAGCCGCGTGGGACAGCCTCGTCGTCCGCTCACTCGATCGCGCCTATCTCGCGTTCGAACGCCTCGAACGGCTCTACGAGCAGCAGGGCCAGCCGCAGCGGTTCGAGCAACGGTGCGTGAAGTTAATCACGGCCAATCCGCAAGACTGGCGCGCGCGGCTGGCACTGGGGCGTCATCTCGCCAGGCGCGAGCGCAACACCGAAGCATTCGAATACCTGCTGGCCGCCCTCGAACACAATCCACATGGGCTGACGGTTCACCAGGCCGTCTGGAACGTCCTGCTAAAGCTCGATCTCAATCGCGACCTGGTGCAGCGCTACATCGAGTCGGCGCGGTCGTCGGTGTTCTTCCTCGACCCGCACGTCTGCATCAAGTGCCATTACCGCAGCACGGAGCTGCTGTGGCAATGCCCGCACTGCCATGAATGGAACTCCTTTGTTGAGGAGCGGATTGCGCCCGCAAAGGAAACGATGATGGAAATGTAGCGGCGAAGCGCCGGGCCAGGCACGTCTATTTCGCGCCGAGCTTCTCGATCAGCTCCGCCACCTGTCGGTCGGTGTCTGCGAACGTGCCATCGGTGCGAATCACGTGGGTGGCCTTCTCGACCTTCTTCTCAATCGGCAGTTGCGCGTTGAGCCGGCGCTCGGCATCGTCCTTGGACAACTTATTGCGTTCCATCAACCGCTGCAACTGCATGCCGCGCGGGCAAGCGACGACGACAACGGCGTTGAACTGATTCTCGCGGCCGGTTTCGAACAGGAGTGGGATGTCGGCCACTGCAAACGGCGTGCGTTTCGGCAGCGTGGCGAAGAATTCGTCGATGGCCTTCTGCACCGCGGGGTGGATGATGGCTTCGAGATCGAGACGCGCGCGCTTGTCCTTGAAGACGATCTGGGCCATGCGGACGCGGTCCATGGTGCCGTCACGCCGCACCGAATCGGGACCGAAGCGCTTGCGAACCGCGGCGAGCCCCGGCGTGCCGGGTGCGACAACTTCGCGCGACAGCACGTCGGCGTCCACGATCGGCACCCCGGCCTCGCGAATCTTGCCGGCCACATAACTCTTACCCGTCGCTATGCCGCCCGTAAGCGCGATCCTGCGAATCACACCGCCGCCTTTCCGCCGGCGCGGAGTTCGGCCGCGGTCACGGTGTTACGCAGAACCATTGCCACGGTAATCGGGCCGACGCCGCCAGGAACCGGCGTTAATGCGCCTGCCACGTCTGCCACCTCCGGATGCACGTCTCCGACCAGCACACTGCCCTTCTCGGAAAATTGTACGCGCTTGCGGCTGCCTTCGGGAAACATCCGCTCGACCTCGGCTTTCGCGGTCAGCGTGTTGATGCCGACGTCGATCACGGTTGCGCCCGGTTTCACATATTCGCGCGTCACGAAACCGGGCCGGCCGATCGCCGCCACCAGGATATCGGCGCTGCGCGCCAGCTCCGGCAGGTTCGCGGTGCGGGAATGGCACACCGTCACCGTGGCGTCGCGATGCAGCAGCAGCAGCGCCATCGGCTTGCCGACAATGTCGCTGCGGCCGATCACGACCGCCTGCCTGCCCGCCATGGTGATGCCTTCGCGCTCGAGCAGCTCGATACACCCCAGCGGCGTGCAGGCCACGAGCGCCGGGCGTTTCTGCACCAGCAGCCCGACATTGTGGGGGTGGAAGCCATCAACGTCCTTGAGCGGCTCAACCGCATCGAACACGCGCTGCTCCGCATCGGCACCCATCCCCGCCGGCAGCGGCGACTGCACCAGGATGCCGTCAATCGCCTCGTCGGCGTTGAGTGCGTGGACCAGCGCCAGGGCCTCGGTCACCGTCGCGGTGTCGTCGAGTCGAAACAACTCGGCACGGCAGCCGGCCTCGGTGACCGTCTTGATCTTGTTGCGGACGTAAACCTCGGAGGCAGGGTTGCGACCGGCCAGCACCACGCCCAGTCCTGGAGGACGGCCGTGGCGCCGGACGAACGAGCTGATACGCGGCGCAACGTCTTCACGAATGCGAGCGGCGCACGCAACACCGTCAAGTTTTCGCGCCGTCATCGTTCAGCAGTCTGCAATCGCGGCAAGCAGCAAGTTGTGCTACGACTTCTCACCCGTCGCCTTCGTCAGCCCAAAGCCAACGGCCCACACCGCGATGGCAACGACGAGGAACTGCAAGCCGAAGGTGTCAGCCTCGTCTGGCGTCACCTGCAATCCGAGCGATTCCAGTTCGGTCCACTTCGCCGTGGTTTCGTTGGTGATGCCGAACTCCGTCATGTAGCCGAGGATGGCGATGCAGGCGGCGTTGAACACCAGCAGCAGGCCAAAGGTCGTGATGAAGTTCGCCAGCGACTGCATCGGCGTGCGCGCACTGTGCTCCGCTTGATTCACCAGCGGGCTGTGCGTGCGGCCGTAGAGCCAGTAGATCACCATGCCGAGGTCCAGCCACACCAGGAACCGCACCCAGGTCAGTACCGGCAGGCTCAGCATCAGGTAGGCGCACGACAGGATGCCGAGCACCGGAAAGATCGGGCCGAACGGCACGCGGAACGGACGCTTCGCGTCGGGCCGCTTCACGCGCAGCACCAGCACTGCGGCGCAGACGACGACGAAGGCGAACAGCGTGCCGATGCTGGTCATCTCGCCGACCACCTGAATCTGCGTCAGGCCCGCGACCAGCGCGACCACCACGCAGGTGATGATCGTGGTGATATAAGGCGTGCCGAAGCGCGGATGCACCTTGCTGACGCCCTGCGGCAGGAGCCGATCGCGACTCATCGAGAAGAAGATGCGCGGCTGGCTCATCAACATCACGAGCAGCACGGAGGTGATGCCGGCGACCGCGCCGGCCGACACGAGACCGGCCGCCCAGCCCTGGCCGATGAAGGCCAGCGCATACGCGACCGGCGCGTTGAGGAACTGCACCGACTGCTCGGCGGTCACCATGGTTACGCCCGGCAGCGCGCTTTCGGCAGCGCGGAACTGGACGACGGGCACGATGCCGGTCAGCACCGCGCCAACGGCGAGATACAACACCGTGCAGATGACCAGCGACGCAATGATGCCGATTGGCAGGTCACGCTGCGGGTTCTTGGCTTCTTCGGCGGTGGTCGAGACGGCGTCGAAGCCGATATAGGCGAAGAACACCACCGCGGCGGCGGCCATGATGCCGGGCCACCCGTAGGGCGCGAAGGGCTGCCAGTTCGTCGGTTCAACGTAGGTGAAGCCGGCAGCGAGGAAGAACAACACCGCGGCGACCTTGATCGCCACCATCACCGCGTTGAACCGCGCCGACTCGCGGATACCGACCACCAGCAGGATCATGATCAGCAACACGATGATGACCGCGGGCAGATTGATGATGCCCACCGGCGGCGCGGCCGCGAGCGCGACCGGTAATTCGATGCCGAAGCCGGCCAGCAAGCGTTGCATGTAGCCGCTCCAGCCGATCGCGACGGTCATCGAGCCGACGGCGTATTCGAGAATCAAGTCCCAGCCGATCATCCACGCCACCAGCTCGCCGAGCGTGGCATAAGCGTAGGTGTAGGCGCTGCCCGCGATCGGAATCATCGACGCGAACTCCGCGTAACACAGCGCCGCAAACGCGCAGGCCAGGCCGGCGGCGAGATACGACATCGTGATTGCGGGACCGGCCTG
>DASVFC010000524.1:0-3399 GCA_036380235.1 Vicinamibacterales bacterium | reverse complement strand
CCGCCATACTGTTCGGGGAACTGGATCCCCATCAGACCCAGATCGGCGAATTTGGCGACCAGCTCGCGCGGGAACTGCTGCGCTTCGTCCCACTCCATGACGTGGGGGCGCAGCTCGCTTTCCGCGAATTCACGAACGCTCTTACGAAGGAGTTGCTGGTCTTGCGTCAGCGAAAAATTCACCCCTTAATAGTACACGACCACTCTGAAATTCCCCGAGTTGTCGGTCAGGACGTCGTCGTTGACACCGAGGTAGAGCCGGCCGCTCGCGCGCATGCGGATCGGCCCGGTGTCGTCGCCGATAAAAAAGTAATCGTTCGAGCCGTTCCCGACTTTGCCAATTAGCGCGGCGGCATTGCGATTACCCATCGGCCGGTTCGGGTTCGATGGTGAGTTGCGCTCGCCCGCCGGCCCGTCACGACGATCGCGGCCCCAGCGAACCTGGCCTTGGGCTTGGAAGTAGATCGTCTGCCCGGCACGCACCTCGATGCCGGTGTCGTTCCACGCCACGTCGGCTGAGACGACCGCCTGGCGTTCACGCATGCCCGACGGCCGGCCGCCGGCAGCGAAATCGTTTCCACCGGAGCGGCGGTTGTTTTCAAACTCGATCCGCACCACTTCGTCGCGATCGAAGCGCAGCGTGCGCCCGCTGCCGTAACTGCGGCGCTCTTCGAACTCGATGGTGCCGTTGCGCACCGCGATCAGCTCACCCTGCAGGCGCGAACCATCGCGAAGATACAGCGTGTCGGCCTGCAGGCTCGCCGACATCAACAGCGCGATCGCCATGCCACGCATCCAGCTTTGGCGGGTCATGATGTAGCCTCCTCCGGACAATATTTCGGGACCTATCCGGCAACACTGCAGAACTTGTGCCCGGCCAAATCATGTGATGATAAACGGCATGGTTGCACGGTTCCTCACGCTCGCCCTCGCTTTTGTACTGTTTGCGGCAACGCCCGCACGCGCCGATATCACGGCGTTTCTCGGACTGTCGCCGACACCAGACAACCACGCGGTGCGCGGTTTCTCTGCGGGAGTGTCGCTACTGGTACTGGGATTCGAATTCGAATACGCGCGGGT
Source organism: Vicinamibacterales bacterium (assembly GCA_036380235.1). Lineage (GTDB taxonomy): Bacteria > Acidobacteriota > Vicinamibacteria > Vicinamibacterales > UBA2999 > 12-FULL-67-14b. The sequence continues at coordinate 2,320 of DASVFC010000524.1, read as the reverse complement.
GTCGGAGGATGAGACCGAGCTGTTGCCGGGCCTGCAAACGTATTCGGGCAACGTGCTGGTGCAGACGCCAACCAGCATGCAGCTCTACGCCACCATCGGCGCCGGAGGCTATCGCGAAACCCTGGGACCACTGCAGGAGACACATGTCGGCGTGAACCTTGGCGGCGGCATCAAGATTCCGCTGATCGGGCCCGTCCGCGTGCGCGCGGATTACCGCGTCTTTCAACTCCGCGGCGAACCGCTGCATTCCACATATCAGCGCTTTTACGTCGGCGGCAACCTGGCGTTTTGACCGAGCGGGGAGGTCTATCTCCTGTACTCGCCGCCAGCTTTTTTCTCCACCGGCGCGACCGACATGGCGGCAAACTCCGTCAGCGTCAACTTCGTGGGCGGCGCGGCGAACGCATCTTGATACTTGGTGAGCATGTCGGCCGGCAGCTCCTTGATCAGTTCGTCCAGCAGCAACGACGGCCGATAATCGAAGTTCACCACTGCCGGCAGCATGACGTGGACGAAGACGAAGTTGCCTTTGGCGTCGTTCTCGGCGGCCCTGAACACCCGCCAGCCCTTGGCTGCTTGCGCGCGCCTGGAATCTTGATCCTTGGCGAGCGCTTCCTGCAGCGTGCGGATGGCCATTTCGTAATCAGCGAGAGCGGCCGGCTTGATGGTGACGAGCAGGATTCCCGCGTCGGTGGTGAAATGCGACGAAGCGGGATCGGCTGGCGGTGCGGGCGGCTGCGGTGCTTGACTCGCCGCCGGCGGCGCAACGGCCTGGGCCAGCAGCAACAGAAAGATGAAGGCAGGGATCACAGGGGGCGTGCCCCGGACGAAAGTCCGGGGCACCTTTGAAACCTTACGGAAGCTTGTTCAGCGGGATGATCTGGCGTCCGGCGAAGGCGTCCTTGTACTTGTTGAACATGTCGGTCGCCTCCGATGGGAACACTTCGTAGATCACTCGGGTGATGTCGTATTCCTCACCCTTGACGACGGGGTCGACGCGGAAGATGTAGGCAGTGTTGCCTCCCATCGGCGCCGGTGACTTGAGGAACGTCATGCCCGCGAGCTGCTCTTTGCGCTTCGGGTTGTCGCTCTTGCCAAACGCTTCGCGATACTTCGCAATCACCGCCTCGAAATCGGCCGTCTTGTCCGGCTTGATCAACAGGATAACGATGGCGGCATCGCCATCGAGCGTGAGGACAGGCTTTGCCGGCTCCTGCGCCGATGCCACGCCTGCCCCAGCCAGCGTGAGCCCCGCCAGCACAATCCCCGACACAAATACCTGGAATCCTCGAAGCATCTCACAGCCTCCTTCAACGAAAGGTCGCTACTTTACCGTACCGGGCCGCCGATGAAAACCGCCATCACATCGTTAGCCAGAAGCATGCCGCGCCGCGTCAGCGCCAGACGCCGGCCTGCCTCATGTTCGAGCAACCCGGCATCCACATAAGGTACCAAGTCTGGCCCGTAACGCGACCAGATATCAATACCGTGTCGCCGTGACACCGCCGCGACGTCCACCCCGTCCGTCAACCGCAACCCCATGAACAGCGCTTCCTCGACCCGCTCGTCGGCGCTAAGGACGCGCCGATCGAGGCGTACGTCGCCTCCCGCTTCGACGCGTTCGATGTACTCGGCGGTCGATGAGATGGTACGCCACCGTTCGCCGCCAAACGTCGCATGGGCGCCGCATCCGAAAGCCAGCCACTCTCCTTCCTGCCAGTACTTAAGATTGTGACGCGAACGGCGCGAGCGCGGCCGTGCCACGTTCGAAATTTCATATTGCTCGAAGCCTGCTGCGTCCAATCGCTCGAGGCTGCTGACATACATCTCGGCCGCATCGTCATCAGGCGCCGGAGACAACCCGGCGCGCGCCATCTCCTCCCGGAGCGGCGCATTCGGGTAGATCTCGAGTAAATACAACGACGCGTGGTCCGGTTCCAGCGCAATCAGGTGCTCGACCGATTCCAGCCAGTCCTGTGGCGTCTGCCCCGGCAGCCACATCATCAGGTCGAGGCTCAGGTTCTCGAATCCCGCAGCGCGCGCTCGTGCCACCGCTGCGCGCGCCGTGTCGGAGGAATGCAGCCGCCCGAGCCGGCGCAGTTCCTCGTCTCGAAAGGATTGGACACCGAAACTCAGTCGGTTGACGCCCGCGGCGCGAAAGCCGTCCAGCGCCTCCGCCGTGGCCGATTCAGGATTGGCTTCCAGCGTGATCTCCGCTTCTGAATCCAGCCTGAAACTCTGGCGGCAGGCCTCGATAATACGCGCGGCCTCTCCGGCATCGAGCAGCGACGGCGTACCGCCGCCGAAAAAGATCGTGTCG
>DASVFC010000523.1:0-2976 GCA_036380235.1 Vicinamibacterales bacterium | reverse complement strand
CGCGCGCACCGACCGATCTCTACTGGAGCTCGATCTTCGTGCTGGTGTTCTTCGCGATCCACGTCGGCCGGCTCGATGCGGAATGGACCTGGCTGGGTCTGTTGTCTCCGGCGGTGGCGACGCTGGGAGACATCGCCGCGGCGCTCGTGCTGGCGGTGGTCATCGTCTTTCCCGCCTCGCTGCTGTGGGCGCGCGTGACGCGGCCCGTCGAACGTGCGGTGTGGCAGCGCATGCTGCATGACACTTCGCCGGTGAACGACCTGCGGTGGAGCGAACGCGGTTTGCGGACGTGGGCGGAACTGCGCCTGCGCCGCCACGTGGCGCGCGATCTGGAGAACAACACGCTGCCCGGCGCGCTGCGGCAGATGATCCGGGCCGGTCTGCCGATCACCGCGGTGATCATAGCGGTGCATCCGATCTGGGGATTCAGCTGGTACTTCAACAGCGAGAATTGGGCGACCGCGGCGTGGCAGAAGATCGCCCAGACGAGGATCGACATCTGGCGCACGGCGATGATCGATGCGGTTGCCGCGGCTCGGGGTGGCGGTGATCTGACCGCACCCGGTGTATTCGCTGTTACTCCGCCCGGGCTGGCCGCGGCAGCGGATTTCTCGTTCATCGTCATTGGCGATCCAGGTGAGGGCGATCAGTCACAACACGCGCTGCGCGACCAGGTGCTCGCCGCCGGGCGCAAAGACGCAGTCAAGTTCATCGTCATTGCATCGGACGTTGTGTATCCCACGGGTGCGATGAAGGATTACGAAGCCAATTTCTACCTGCCGCTGAAAGGCATCGACAAGCCGGTCTATGCCATTCCCGGTAATCACGACTGGTTTAATGCGCTCGATGGCTTTTCAGCGAACCTGCTGCACCCCGACACCGCGGCGATTGCGATCAAGGCGCGCGTCGATGCGGACTTGAGCTTATCGAGCACCACCGGCGAGCGCATCACGCAACTCGTCGGCGATGCCGCGCGGCTGCGATCTTTCTACCGCGTCCCGGCCGGCCAGCAGCACGGGCCGTTTTTCGAGCTGCACACCGGCACGTTCTCGTTGATCGCGGTCGACACCGGCATCGAACCCGGCATCGACGGCCGGCAACTTGCCTGGTTGAACGCCGCGCTCGATCGCGCACGCGGGGCCTTCACGATGGCCATCCTCGGCCATCCGTTCTACGCGTCAGGGCGCGCCCAGCATGGCGACGAGTCGTTCACGCGCCTGCGCGAGCTGCTGCAGTCTCGAGGCGTGCGCGTGGTGATGGCTGGAGACACGCACGACTTCGAGTACTACCGCGATGCGCGGACTTCTCCGCTGATGCATCACTTCGTCAACGGCGGCGGCGGGGCATATCTCAGCATCGGCACCGCGCTCGACTGGCCCGAAGCGCCGGTGTTCGACAATCACGTGTTCTACCCGCGCAGTGACGCGCTGAGCGCCAAGCTCGATGCTGAGACGCCGGCGTGGAAATGGCCGGCATGGTGGTGGGTGCGCCGTTTCGGCGCCTGGCCGTTTTCCGTTGAAGCGCTGTCGGCCGTGTTCGACTTCAACCGCGCGCCCTTCTTTCAGAGTTTCGTCGAGGTGCGCGTCGAACGATCCCGATCGCGCGTCGTGTTTGCGGTGATTGGGGTTGACGGACCGCTGCGCTGGCGCGACGTGCAGGCCGCAGGAGACGGGCGTCCGGCCGGCGTGCAGGATGACGATGTCGTCGAGTTCGTCGTGGCAATGGACGGGCGTTAGCGCTCTTGCTCCGACCGCTTGAGTTCGCCGGTCTGGCGTAGGCGACGGCCTGAGCCGCACATCCGGCGGCTGTGAGACAGTCCGTGCCGGCCGTCATTCTTCGCGGAGGGCCGACATCGGATCGATGCGCGCGGCGCGGCGCGCCGGCAGATACCCGGCCAGCGCCGCCGCGGCCGCCAGCGTGATTGCGGTCACGACGATCATCGTGCGATCGGTGGCGGCCAGGTTGAAGAGCAGCGAGTTGATGAAGCGGCCGGTGCCGACCGCGGCAGCGGCGCCGACTACCAAGCCGACGACCGTGATCATGGCGACATGCCGCAACACCAGTGAAACCACGCGACTCGGCTCCGCGCCGAGCGCCATGCGAACACCGATCTCGTTGCGGCGGCGCGATACCGAATACGACATGACGCCGTAGAGTCCGAGTGCGGCCAGCAACAGCGCCAGGCCGCCGAAAAATGCCGACAGCGAAGCGATCAGCCGCTCCTGGAGAACGGCGGCGCCGAGGTCTTCATCAAGAGTACGGAAGTCGACGGCGATCTCCTTATTGACGCCGCCGATGGCGTGCAACACGGCCTCGCGTGACGCCCACGGCGGGCCGATCGTCTTAATCACCATGCGGACCGACGAAGCGATATTCGACTGCTGCGCCATCGGTGCATAGGCAGTAGGTTGCGGCTCCTCGCGGAGTGAGCGGTACTTGGCGTCAGCAACGAGCCCGATCACTTCGTGCTGGTGATCGCTGCGGTCGGTTCCGAAGCCTTCGATTGCGAAAGTCTTGCCGACGGGGTTTGTGCCGGCGAAATACTTCTTCGCGAACGCTTCATTGACGATGGCGACCCGCGGCCGGCCGGCCGCATCCGCCTCGGTAAAGTCGCGGCCCGCAAGCAGCGGCGTTGCGAGCGCGCGGAAGTAATCGGGACTGACGCCGTTGTAGAGCGCACTGCGGTCGCGGTCGCTGGCTTGGTAGCCAGGCACCGTCACTCGATTGGCCCACGTTGAGCCGCTGACTGGCGTGACGAATGATGCGGCGGCCGCCTGCACGCCCGGCACTGCCGCCACTGCGTGGCGGCTCTGAGTGAAGAGCTGGAGCCGGCCCTCCGGTTTCTCCTGCGTGCGGCGGAGATCGACTGTTGCAATTAAGACGTTCTGTGAGTCAAAGCCCATGCCCTGCGACGTCAACCCGATGAGCGTGCGCACAAAGAGCGTAGAGCCGAACACGAGAACGAAGGACAGTGCG
>DASVFC010000522.1:0-9074 GCA_036380235.1 Vicinamibacterales bacterium | reverse complement strand
CCGTTTCGATCTGCTTGCCAACCACGCCCAGCTTACCGCGCAGCCGTCCGACATGCACGTCGACGGAGCGCGTCTCGATGAAGCGGTCATACCCCCATACGCGCTCGAGCAATCGATCGCGCGACAGCACGCGGTTGCGGTTCTCGACCAGATAGCGCAACAACTCGAACTCGCGTCGCGTCAGGCGCACGGGCGTGCCGTCGACCGCGATGGACACGGCGTCGAAATCCGCGGTCAGGTGCTTCCCGCGATACACCGGCGGCGGCCCCGGATCCGCGGCGTGGCCGCGGCGCATCACCGCGCGCACCCGCGCCGACAGCTCGCGCGGGCTGAACGGTTTGGTGATGTAGTCGTCTGCTCCGGCATCGAGGCCGACCACACGATCGCTTTCCGTCGATCGCGCGGTAAGCATGATGATCGGCGTTTTCGCCGTGCCAGGACGGGTACGAAGCAATCGACAGACTTCGAGGCCGCCCAGCACGGGAAGGTTGAGATCGAGGATGATCAGGTCCGGCGGCTGCTCGGTCGCCATCTTCAGGGCCTGGTCGCCGCTCGACGCCACTACGACGACAGCAGCGCCGCCGCGCTCCAGCGTGTGCTTGATCAGTCCGGCAATGTCGTGTTCATCTTCGACGACCAGCACGCGCGTCTTGTCGGCGCTCCTATAGGGCGAGGGCGCCGTGGTCACGCGCGCGGTAGTCATGGGCGCCTGCTCGGCCCGAACGGGGTTGTGCATCCGATGTACCTCAAGAGACATCATTTAGGTCACACAAACCGTAACGGGGCGAGATTTCCGGCCAGTGACGAAGCCGTTAATTCTGGGTTACCAAGCAGGCTGCGGGGTGGCATTCCGGATCGTTGTGCCGCGCCGGACCGCCGTTGCGGATGAGCGTGTCCGGACCCCGGCACGCGGCGTAAAGCCGAGGTAGCGTGCCGGCATCCGGTGCCGCGGAACCGTTGCCCGGTCGTTGCGCGAGCGTTGTATCCAGATCACTTCCAGTACGTTAACCTCTCGCCTCGAGGACAACCCCTAACTATGAAACGACTTGTACTTTTGCTGCTTCTCGCGCTGTCCGTCTCCACGCCGGCCTGGGCGCAGTTTGAAACGGCCACGGTGGTCGGCACCGTCAAGGACTCTACGGGTGCCGTCGTGCCCGGCGCCAAGGTCACGCTCACCAATACCGCCACCGGCGTCTCGCTCGAACGCACGAGCGACGCCAACGGCAGTTACGAATTCTTCACGGTCCGCATCGGTCCGTACATCGTCACCGCCGAAAAAGACGGCTTCTCGGTGGCGGTTGTCGACAACGTGCAGGTCACCGTCGGCGCGCGGCAACGCGTCGATCTCAGCATGGCCGTCGGCCAGCTGACTGAGAAGATCGAAGTGAGTGCCAGCGCGGTGCTGCTGCAGACGGATTCGAGCGATCGCAGCCAGGTCATCACCGCGGAGCAGACCAAGGCGCTGCCGCTCAACGGCCGCGAATATTCGGCGCTCGCCCTGTTATCGCCGGGCGTGCGGCTGTCGGCGCTCAATACCGGCGGTTTCACGCCGCGCGAAGGATCGTTCAACGTCAACGGCCTGCGTTCGACGTTCAACAATTTCCTGATCGACGGCGTTGATAACAACGCCTACGGCACCAGTAACCAGGGCTTCTCCAACCAGGTGATGCAGCCGGCGCCGGATGCAGTGGGCGAATTCAAGGTCGTCACCAACAACATGAGCGCCGAGTACGGGCGATCGGCGGGCGCGACGATCAATGTCGCCTACGCCAGCGGCACCAACACCTTCCGCGGTTCGGCGTGGGAGTTCATGCGCCGCACCGAGATGAACGCCACCGGCTTTTTCCGCCCGGCCAACAACGTCAAGCCCGGCTTCGACCGCGATCAGTTTGGCGGTGTGCTCGGTGGTCCGATCAAGAAGAACAAGGCGTTCTTCTTCGCTGACGTCGAGATCTTCGATCAGACCCGCAGCCAGACCAGCAGCTCGACGATCGCGACGACGACGCAACGAGCGGGCATTTTGGGCGTGGACGTGCGCAACCCGCTGACGGGAGCGACCTATCCGGCGGGTACGCCGATTCCGATGACCGCGTTTGCGCGCAAAGTGTTGAACGATTTGCCGGCGCCGACGAATGCCGGCACCGCGAACAACCTGCAGATCCTGCAGGAGTTCACCAACCGCACGCCGAAGGCGGGCGGCAAGGTCGATGTCCAGTTCAGCCCGCGGTTGTCGGCGTTCGGACGCTTCGGCTGGCGCGATGCCGACATCTACGACAATCCGCCGATACCGGGCCCTTCCGGCGGAGCTGGCAACGCCGAGACCTACGTCACGAACAAGCAGTTCTCGAGCGGCCTGACCTATATGCCGGGCGGCAGCTCGTTGCTCGAAGCACGGTTTGGCTGGTCCACCACGCGGGCGGGCAAGAATCCGGCGGCGCTCTACGAAGGACAACCACCCGCGGAAGTGGCGTATGGCATCACCGGCTTGCCGTCGGATCCGCGCGTGGCGGCCGGCTTGCCGACGCAGCTGATCACCGGCTTCTCCGACCTTGGGCGCCAGGCCACGAATCCGCAGTGGCAGTATCCAACCGTCTTCAATCCGAAGATCAACTACACGTGGCTGCAAGGCCGGCATTCGCTCAAGACCGGCTATGAGTTCCAGCGCGTGCTGACCGAGGTGCAGGACGTGAACCCGCTCTACGGCCGCGATCAATACAGCGGCCAGTTTTCGCGTCCGGCCGGCGTCGCCGCGAACAACGTTTACAACCTCGCCGACTTCATGTTCGGTCTGCGATCGACCTACGCCTTGAGCAACATCCTGGTCGCCGAGCTGCAGCAGAACATGCACTTCCTCTACATCCAGGACGACTGGCGCATCAACGATCGGCTGACGCTGAATGCCGGCCTCCGCTACGAGTACGCGACGCCGTGGACGGAGCAGAACAACATCCTGTCGAACTTCGATCCGGTCAACCGCCGCATGATCATGGCGGAGGACGGCTCGCTCGAAAGCCGTTCGACGCTCAAGCCCGATCGCAACAACTTCGGGCCGCGCCTGGGCCTGGCCTTTACGCCGGTCGACCGCACCGTAATTCGCGGCGGCTACGGCATCAGCTACGTGCACTTCCATCGCGCCGGCGGCGCCAACGTGCTGCCGATCAACGGGCCGCAGGTGATTAACGCCGTGGTGGTGCAGACCACCAACGAGTCAACGTTCCGGACCACCCAGGAAGGTTATCCCGTCGGCCTGACCGATCCGTCGCGGTTCAATCCGCTGGTGGCCAACGTCACCTACATGCCGAACGATTACCGTTCGAGCGACGTGCATTCATGGTTTGCGTCGGTGCAGCGGGAGATCTGGACCGGCGCGATGCTCGACCTCGCCTACGTCGGCAATCGCGCCAACGGCATGCTGTTGTTCGCCAACTACAACCAGGCGGTGCCGAACAATGCCGCCGGCACGTTGTCGCTGCAGGCGCGCCGGCCGATTCCCGAATTTGCTGATATCACGTATTCGTTCAACGGCGGCAAGTCGCGCCACCATGCGTTCCAGGGCAAGTTCGACTGGCGCATCGGCAGCGACATGACGCTGCTCAGCGCGTTGACGCTCGGTCAGACCAAAGACAATGGCGCCGGGTCGCTGGAGAATCCAAATGGCAATTTCCCCGCGCCGCAGGATTTCCGCAACCTCGAGGCCGACTTCGGCTACTCGGCGTATCACGAGCCGTACAACAGCACCACCAGCTTCGTGGTCGATCTGCCGTTCGGCCGCGGCCGCCGCTACATGAGCGACGCCAACGGCTTCGTCGACGCGGTGCTCGGCGGCTGGATGGTCGCGGGAATCAACCGCATCCTGCCAGGCGAGATGGTGACGTTGACGTACACGCCGACACCGGCGCAGCAGGTGTCGGGTATCCAACAGGACTTCCGCGGCGCGAACAATTACCGCCCGAACGTCAACGGCGATCCGCTCACACCGGAAGGCGAGCGCACCGTCAACAACTGGTTGAGCCGCACCACCGTGACGGCGCCGACCGATCCGAGCCAGCCGTTCGGCAATGCTGAGCGCAACAGCGTGCGCGGTCCGCTGCGCTGGGAAGTGGATTTCGTGGCGTCGAAGCGGTTCGATATTCCGTGGTCGAACAACGGCGGCTTCGAGTTCCGCATCGAGGCTTTCAACCTGTTCAATCGCACGAACTTCCGGGCGCCGAACGGCAACCGCAGTGCGGCGGCCTACGGCACGATCACGCAGACGTACGACCCGAGAATCATGCAGCTGGGATTCAAGGTGATGTTCTAGTTCGACCGGACGGACGGCTGAACACCGAGAACGCCGAGGGCACAGAGAAAATGCTGTCTACATACCAGTGGCGCTAAGCCGCACTGGCATTTTGAAAAAGCAATTCTCTGTGTGCTCCGTGTGCTCTGTGGTCAGCCGTCCGTCTTCAGCGTGATCAGTTCGCTCGCGCTAAACCATCACCAGAAGCCGAGGAACTTCCACCACGCGAATCCGACGGTGAGCCAGATCAGCATGTTGGCTACCGAGACGAAGAATCCCACCCGCCACCATTCGCCTCTCGTCACGTAACCGACGCCGAACAGGATGGGGCCGGTGGTGGTGCCGTAGTGGGTGAGACCGGCGGTGAGATTCGCCAGGCACAACAAGCTGTAGACGGCGAGCGGCGCCGGCACGCCGATCCCGATCAGCACGGCCACGAACGGCGGGAACATGGCCAGCATATGCGCGGTGATGCTGGCGAAGAAGTAGTGCGCGTAGAAGAAGATGATCAGGATCGCGACCAGCACCACCTGCCAGGGGATCCCTGCAAACATCCCCGCGACATTTTCGGCGAACAGGCGTGTGGTGCCGGTAGCGTTGAGCAGCTCGCCCATGCGCAGCATCCCGCCGTACCAGATGAACACGTCCCACGCCGAGCGCTCGGCGGCCGCCGTTTGCCACGTCATTGTGCCGGTCACCAGCAGCACCGCCATTCCGGTGAGTGCGACGAGCGTCACATCAATGCGGTGAAACACCGTTGTCAGCCACATCAGGCCGACGCCAACGAACACGAGGAGGGTGATCCATTCGCTGCGGCTCAGCGCGCCCATCTTCTGCAGCTCCGAGCGCGCGAAGCCGGGCGCTTCGGGTGTGTGCGTAATCTCCGGCCGCAGCACGCGGAAGGTGATCCACGGCACCACCAGGCACGACAATAGTCCTGGCACAATCGCCGCCGCGAACCAGCTCGGCGCGGTGACTTCGACGTTCGCCAGTTTCAACGCCAGGCTGGCGCCCAGCAGGTTACTCGCCTGACCGGTAATGAACATCGAGCAGGCGACGGCCGAGCCCTGATACATCGCGGCGACGAGGAACGCGCCGAGACGGGTGCGCGACACGTCGTGCGGATGCGATCCGAAGAGTTCGGCGATGCTGCGGCCGATCGGCAGCACCATGCCGGCGCTGCGGGCGGTGATCGACGGCACCCCTGACGCCAGCGTGACGTCGGTCATCTGCAAGGCATAGGCAACGCCGAGCGACGTCTTGCCGACAGCGCGCACGAACAGCAAGGCGATGCGGCGCGCCAGCCCGGAGTCGAGCATCATCTTGGCGATCAACATCGCCACCAGCACCAGCCACACCGACGGTTCGGCGTAGCCGCCCAGAATCTCGCGCATCGGCGTGCCGTTGGCCGCCATCGCGGTGAGGCCGATCAGCACCAGGGCCGAGGCGTGAATGGGCTCCGTCACCATGCCGGCGATCACGCAGATGAAGATCGCGGTTTGCCGCCAGCCTTGCGGCGTGATGCCGGTGGGAGCGGGGATGACGTGAGCGATGAACAGGTAGAGGAGGACGAGCGCGGCCAGCCCGCGGGTACGCGACATTCGCGGGGATTGTATCCTGTGGCCGGCAAGGCGCTGAATGCAGGGATCAGGGATCCGGGATCAGGGATCCGGGATCAGGGATCCGGGATCCGGGATCAGGGACCAGGGATCAGCTCGCGTTCCAGCCTTGTGCTGCTACGAATGCGCGCACGCGATGGTCGATGTCCGTGATGATTGTGTTCACGGTCTCGGGGGACTGTCCTTTGGGATCCAGGATCGGCCAGTCGCCGCGGTGGGTGCCGGGCACGACAGGACATTCATCGCCGCATCCCATCGTGATGAGCCAGTTCGCGTTCGCCGCTAACTCCGGCGTGAGCAACTGCGGCGTCGCCTTCGAGAGATCGATGCCACGTTGCTGCATGGCGCTCACCACTTCCGGGTGCACGCGATCGGCCGGCCGCGTTCCAGCGGAAATGGCGCGAGCCTTGGACGAATCGACATAGTGGTTGAACAGGGCAGCCGCGATTTGCGACCGGCCGGCGTTGTGCACGCACGCAAACAGGACCGCGATCACGACGCCTTCAATGCGATTTGCAGGCGGCGTTCGTCGCGGGCGCTGATATCGGTGTGCGTCAACGCGTGCAAGGCGGCCTTCACCACCGACGCGACGACCGGGTTCTCTTGCGGCGCCACGCGGTAATGCATCCAGATGCCGTCGCGGCGCACCGCCACCAGGCCTGACTTGCGCAAATAGGCAAGGTGTCGCGATGCCGTAGGCTGGGGTACGTCCAGGCTCGCGTGAATATGACAGACGCAGATCTCACCCTCGCCGAGAAGCGACAGGATGCGCAGCCGCGTCGGATCGGCAAGCGCGGCATAGACCGTCGTCAGGGCTTCAAGGTCTTTGACCTTCGGCGCCGGCTTGGCGTTGCAGCAGGGGCTTGACATATGCGTTAAAGCGAATATACCATGCGGTCCATACATTCGCTAAAGCGAATATACAGGAGTTGAACAGTGACGAACACACTTCCCGTCGCCGTCATCGGCGCCGGACCGGTCGGCCTGGCCGCCGCAGCACATCTTCATACATACCGTCAGCCATTCATCGTGCTCGAGGCCGGTGCCGCACCGGGTGCGGCCATCCGCAAATGGGGTCACGTGCGGACGTTTTCGCCGTGGCGCTACATGATCGACAACGCGGCGCGCGGCCTGCTGAGCGCGAACGGGTGGCAGGCGCCGGACGCAGACGCAATCCCCAACGGCGATGAGCTTGTCGACGGCTTCGTTGTCCCGCTGGCGCAACATCCGGCGATTGCGCCGCATATCCGCTTCAATGCCCGCGTCATGTCCGTTGGCCGCAAGGACTTCGATAAGGTGCGAACCAAAGGCCGCGACCAGCAGCCGTTCGAAATTCGCCTCGGGAACGGTGAGGTGATCGAAGCGCGGGCAGTGATCGATGCGAGCGGCACCTGGGAGGCGCCGAACCCGGCGGGGTCAGGCGGCGTTCCGGTTCCGGGCGAGCGTGAACACGCCGAGCGCATCGCCTACGGGATTCCCGACGTCACAGGCCGCGAACGTTCAACATATGCGGGCAAGCGCGTCCTCGTGGTGGGCAGCGGACATTCGGCGTTCAACGTCATCCTCGATCTCATGACGCTGGCCGAGCAGGTGCCAGGCACCGACGTGGTCTGGGTGATGCGCAAGGAAAATCTCGACACGGTATGGGGTGGCGGCGCGTCCGATGCGCTCGAAGCGCGCGGCGAGCTCGGCCAGCGTGCGAAACGCGCGGTCGAAGCCGGCCGCTTGCAAGTGTTGACGCCGTTCCGCATCCGCGCAATCGAAAGTGTCGCGAATGGAGTAATCGTCCGCGGCGTGATGCGCGACGAGCCGAGGCAGATCGAGGTCGACCGGATCGTCGTCTGCGCGGGGTTCCGCCCCGATCTCGACATGCACAAAGAAATCCGGCTGTCGACAGATCCGTGGCTCGAGTGCACCGCGGCCCTCGGACCGCTGATCGATCCCAACGAACACAGCTGCGGCACGGTGCGTCCGCATGGGGCGCGTGAGCTGGCGCACGCCGAAAAAGATTTCTACGTGATTGGCATGAAGAGTTACGGCCGTGCCCCGACATTCCTGCTCGCGACGGGCTACGAGCAAGCGCGGTCGGTGGTGGCGATGCTGAGCGGCGACGTCGCCGCCGCGGAACGCGTCGAGCTCGTGCTGCCGGAGACTGGTGTGTGCAACACCACGCTGTCGGCGACCGGTGCCGGGTGTTGCGGCGGACCGGCGCCGGCGGAAGTGGATGCGTGTTGCGTGGCCGACGCGGATGCGAAGGCGGCGGGCGAGAGCGGTTGCGGTTGCGGAACTCCGGCACCGGTGCTGTTGAAGATCGGATCGCGCGCGTCTTGATGTCGCAGCGGGTGCTCCTGGCCATCGGCGTCGGCCAGCTGGTGAACTGGGGCGTCCTCTTCTTCGCGTTCGGCGCGTTGCTGGTGCCGGTCGAAGCCGCCCTCGACGCCCCGCGGTGGCTGGTGACCGGCGCGTTCTCGCTCGGCTTGTTGATCTCTGCGATCGCGGCTCCCGCCGTGGGCCGCATCGCCGATCGCGGCCAGGGACCCGTTGTGATGCAGGCCGGTGGCTTCATCGCAGCGGGCCTCCTGCTGCTCTGGGCGGCCGTGCCAACGCTGCCGATTACCTACCTCGTGTGGGCCGGCCTTGGCGGATGCATGGCGGCGACCCTCTACGAGCCGGTGTTTGCGATCGTCGGCCGTTCGTTTGACGACGCCGAGACACGCCTGCGCGCGATCGCGACGGTGACGGTCATGGGCGGACTCGCCAGCACGGTGTTCATTCCGGGCACGGCGTTACTGGTGGAGCAGACCGGGTGGCGCATCACGGTGATCGTGTTAGCGCTGGTTCTCGTGCTGACGACGTCGCTCGTGACCCGGCTCGCGTTTCGGCCGTTGCGCGTGTCGACAGCGGATTTGCACGACGCGATTTTTCGCGACGCGGAGACCCGCGGGGGGCCGGCGCCAATGCTCGCCCGCTACGTTGCCGTGTTCTCGATCTCGAGCGTCGTCAATTCGGCATTGGCCGCGAACATCGTCGCGGCGTTGATCGAACGACAGCTGTCGCCGGCGCGCGCGTCGGTGATTGCCGGGTTGTTCGGGGTAATGCAGCTGCCAGGCCGCGTATTGATGACCAATCGGTCGTTCGCGCCGCAGCCTGTACCGCTGCTGGTTGTGAGCTTCGCG
>DASVFC010000521.1:0-2698 GCA_036380235.1 Vicinamibacterales bacterium | reverse complement strand
AGCGGGCGCAAAAAATGAGTCGGCTGCGTTTGAATCGAGACTCACTTTTCACACCCGCTCATCAGCCGGCGCGGCGCGTAGCGCCGCGATCGAATCGCGGCAGCTCCGCGCCCCCGCGTGGTTTCTACCGGGGTGACGGGTGGGCGTATACGGTCGGATCGGCGACGCCGGCGGCCGCGAAGGCGTCGCGCCGTTCGCGGCACTTGCTGCACAAGCCGCAGTGCTTCGGTCCGGGTTGCGGGTTCATGCACGACAGCGTGCGATCGAGGGGCACGCCGAGTTCCACACCGCGCCTGATCACGTCTTCCTTCTGCCAGGTCAGAAACGGCGCCGCGATCTCGATGCGGTGATCGAGGCCAAGTGACATCGCGTCGGCCATCGCCTTGAAGAATTGCGGCCTCGCATCCGGAAACGGATTGCCGGCTAACGGCCCGAGCGCGATTCGGTTGGCGCGGTGCTTGCTCGCCACAACTCCGGCTTTGGTGAGCAGCACCAGGTTACGTCCCGCGAGGTAAACATCTTCATCCGGCGTGTCGTACGCCGGCGGCGTGCCCGTGATCGCCCAATGCGACGGCGCATACACATCGCGCATCGTGAACTCCACACGCATTAACGGCTCGACGCGTCCTTCGAACACCGGTGCGCGCAGCAGCTCCTCGACGATCGCGATCTCCGCCTGCTCCCATGCGAGGCCGACGCTGACGTGCACCGGCAGCACGCGCGATGACTCGGCTTCATGTGCCGCAAGCACCGCACTATCAAGCCCCCCTGATATGAGAACGAGACTGATCATTGACGATTGATCTGCCACTGCCAACTGCGACTGAACTCTTAACTGCCGACTGTAGACTGTCGACTGTGATTCTAATATTTGATCTCGACGGCACGCTCATCGATTCGGCACGCGACCTGGCGGCTTCGATCGGCGAGATGCTGGAAAGCTACGGCGCCGACCCGTTGCCGCTCTCTGAAGTCATCGCCATGGTGGGGGAGGGCGCGCCTGTTCTCGTCCGCCGCGCTCTGGCGCGCGCCGGGCTCCACCCCACCGCGCCAACTACGCGCGGCGGGGACCCCGGGCTGTGGCCCGGCGTCGATGATGCCCTTGCTCGGTTCCTGAAGATCTACGACCGCCGGTTGATGGATCACACGGTGGTATATCCCGGCATGTCCGAAAGCCTCGCCCTCGCGATTCGCCGTGGCCCGCTCGCAGTGCTGACGAACAAGCCCCTTGGCCCATCGATTGGGATTCTCGAAGCTTTGCGGCTGCGTGGATTCTTCACGCGCGTCATTGGCGGCGACAGCGAATACGGACGCAAGCCCGATCCGGCCGGCCTGCTCTCGCTGCAAGCGCTTGCGCCCGGCGATCGGCTCGTGATGATTGGCGATTCACCCGCCGACTGGCAGGTTGCGGTCAATGCGAATTGCCCGTTCGTCTTTGCGCGATTCGGGTTCGGCGCCAGCAAGTTCGAGACGCCGCCAGACACGAATTACGTGATCGACCACCCGCGCGAATTGGAGAGTGTTCTCAATCGGCTATGACAAGCAGCTTCGAGGCCGCCCTCGCGCCGATCGTCATCCGCTGATCGTTGCTGCCGCGCAAACGCACGCTGTCTGACACTTCATCGCGTTCTTCGACCTCGATCTTCTGCCCAGGCTTGAGGTTGTTGCTTTCGATGAAACGCAGGAACGCGGCATCCTGATCGGTGACGCGAGCCACCGTCACCATCTGGTGCAGCGGGCAGGTCAGCAACGTTTCGAGCGTCCGGTGCGCGAGCTGGCCTTCCGCATTCGGAATCGGGTCACCGTGCGGATCGAATTCAGGACGGCCGAGCATCTCGTCGATGCGCTCGATCAATCGATCCGACACCACGTGTTCCATCTGCTCCGCATCGTCATGTACCTCATCCCAGTTCATGCCCATGACCTGGACGAGGAACAGCTCGATCAGCCGATGCCGCCGGAGGACGCGGGCAGCGAGTTTTTCGCCGGCGTTGGTGAGGCGGACGCCGTTGTAAGGCTCATAGATGACGAGGCCGGACTCGGCCAGCGCCTTCACCATGGTGGTGGCAGTGCCCGGCGCAATGCCGAGCGCGCCGGCAAGCTGACCCATCGGCACCAGTTTCTGGGCGCCGACCAAATGAGTCTCGCCGACGTAAATCGCTTTGAGGTAGTTCTCTACCGTGCTCGACGGAAGCATCGTAGTTGCAACATCTTAGCAAAGGGTTGCAGATCCGGGACTTGATTGTTAGTTCAATAGTAGATTATGATTTTGATTACTCAAAATCATGTGGATCGTACTCGTCCTCGCGCTGCTTGCCCTCGCGGTGTTGATGCCGACTTACGGTCTGGCTGCGCAGGTGCGTCGGCATCGCGCTGCCGTGGCCCGCGAGCGGACCGAAAACGCGCTCAAGCACTTGCTTCGACAGGCGAACGACGGGCACTCGGCGTCGTTTCAATCCCTCAAAGGTGAGCTCGGGCTGAGCGATCGCGTGTTGCTGGCGCTGACCGAGCGGCTCGAACATGAAGGCCTCATTCAGAGCGACGGCACGCGTCTCAAGCTGACCGCTGAGGGCGAACGCCTCGCGCTGCACGTCGTGCGCGCGCACCGCCTGTGGGAGGTCTACCTTGCCGAAGAGCTCGGCATGCCGGTCGATCGCATCCACGTCGAAGCTGAACGTCAGGAGCATCGCCTTACGCC
>DASVFC010000520.1:0-3975 GCA_036380235.1 Vicinamibacterales bacterium | reverse complement strand
GGCGTAATCGGACTGATTTCGCTCGCACGGCCGCCGATTGCACGCGCCCAGATCGCCACCGCGACGAGGCGGGGCACAGCAGCCTGTGCTGGAGCGGGCAGGGGCGGCGCAAGCGCGAGGCCGAGAAAATACAGTGCCGGGAAAAACACAACGGCGGACAACAGCCCGGCGATCAGCAGGTAGGCGAATGTGCGCCGGTCGACAAAGCCCACACGGGCTTTATATCACAAAGAACTTTCCTAAATCCCGGCCGCCACCTTCGCCCGTGCCGCCGCCGTGATCCGCGCGTATTTCGCCTGCATCAGCAGCCACTCGGTTTGCAGCAACCGCACCTGCGCATCGTTGAGCTCGGCCGAGGTAATGACGCCGTTCTCATATGACACCTGCGCGATCGAGACGCTCTCGCGCGCCAGCTCGAGCGCCTTCTCCTGCGTCGACACCACTTCCGCCGATGCCTGAAATGCCGTCCACGCGGATTCGAGCTCGAGGCGCGCGTTGTCGGTGGCAAATCGCAAGCCGTGCTCCGCCTGCCGCATCTGCGACTGCGCCACGCTGCGCCGCGCCGCCGCACCCGGGGCCGAAAAAAGCGGCACGTTCAACTGGATGCCGAAGGCGTAGCTCTGGTTGTCGCGGCCGAGCAAATCACCGACATCATCCTGCTGATACTGCATGTTGCCCGTAAAGGCGAGGTTCGGCTTCCACTCGCTCTGCGCCAGGCTCGATGCATACTCCGCCATCTCGCGGCGGGCGGTGAATGCCTGCAGGTCCGGACGCTGTGGCAGCCGCGTGTCGAGCTCTTCGCGCGCCTGGGCCATGACCGGCTCATCGAGCGAGCCTTCGAGCTGCAGCGGCTGCGTCTGCGGCAGCGACAGGACGCTTCGCAGCGCCTGCATCGCGGTATCGACCTGCGCCTTCGCCTGGATGCGCCGCGCCTTCGAGTTGGCCAGCTCGACTTCGGCCTGCAGCACGTCGAGCCGCGCCACCGTGCCCGCTTCAAACCGCGCTTTCGCCAGCTCGAGCTGCTTCTCATTGAGCTGAATCTGCTCCTCAGCCACCGACACCCCGCGCTGGTTCATCAAGGCGCTGTAGAACGTCTCGACAACGCGATATTCGATCTCCTGGCGTGTCCGATCGAGCTCGAGCTTCGACGCGTCGAACTGCGACGTGCTGATGCCGAGCGAGTTGTTCAACCGGCCGCCGGTGTAGATCGGCTGGTTGACGAACAGCTGCAGAATGTTCTTCTGCGAGAAGCCCGCCTGGAACGTCTGTTCCTCGGGGCCGAACACGCCGGGCGGGATCTTGATTACCGGGAAGCGCTGCGACGGCGTGAAGGTGTAGGCCAGGTTCACCTGAGGCAGGTAGTTGGTCTTCGACTCCTGGACGCGCGCCTGTGTCTCGGTCACTTTCTCTTTCGCGACCTTCAGCCCCTCGTTGTTGGCCAATGCGCGCTCGAGCGCCTGGTTGAACGTCAGGGTGATCGGACCGCTGCTCACGGCGTTCGAGGTCTGTGCGAACGAGGTGGTCGCCGAGAGCAACCAACCCATCGCGGCGATCAGCAGGATCATGCCGGTGACGCGCACCGGCTGCGGCACGTGCGCACCCGACCCGCGCCAGGCCTTGACGCGCTCGAGCGTGCGCGCGAGCAGCAGGTACGAAACCGGCACCACCACCAGGGTCAGCAGCGTCGAGGTGATCAATCCGCCGATCGTCGCAATTGAGATCGGCGAGCGGAACTCGCTGCCCTGGCCCTGACCCATCGCCGACGGCAGCATGCCGAGGATCATCGCAATCGTCGTCATCAAGATCGGCCGCAGGCGCACCGGGCCGGCCTTGAGGATGGCGTCCCGCACGCTGAGGCCTTCACGGACGTACTGATTCGTCAGGTCGACCAGAAGGATCGCGTTCTTCGTGACGAGGCCCATCAGCATGACCACGCCGATCATCGCCGGCATGCCGAGGTTCTTGCCGGTCAGCAGGATCGCCAGCAGCGCGCCGACGAGTGCCAGCGGCAACGAGATCAGGATCAGGAACGGTTCGAGGAACGACTCGAACTGCGACGCCAGCACGATGTAGATGAACGCGGTCGCCAGCAACAGCGCGAGACCCATCGCCGCCGCCGACTCCTGCATCATCTCGACGTCGCCGGCAAACCCCCACTCGAAGTTCGGCGGCAGCTGGATGCTCGACATCACCCTGCCGACATCCGCGGTCACTTCACCCAACGAGCGGTCCGCCAGCTCGATGTTGATCTTCGCCTGGCGGCGGCGGGCTTCGCGCTCGATCGCCGCCGGCCCCACTTCCGGCTGCAGCTTGACGATGTCGCGCGCCCGGACCACGGCGCCGGTAGGTGAGTAGCCCGGCGTGCGCGCAATCGACTCGAAGTCGTTGCGGAATTCCGGCGCCAGCCGGACGCGGATGTCGTACTCCTTGTCGTCTTCGCGCAGCCGCGTCGGCACGATGCCTTCGACCATGCCGCGCAACTGCATCGCCACCGAGCTGACGTCGAACCCGAGGTCGGCGGCGAGCTCACGATTTACCGCCGCCACCATTTCGGGCTGGCCGGTTTCGAGCGTGCTGTCGACGTCCACCGCTCCCGGCACCGCGCGAACCTTCTGCAGCGCCTCTTCGTTGATGCGCTGCAGCTCCGCCATGTCGTCGCCGCGCAGGTAGACGCTCAGCGGCGCCTGGGTCGGCGCCCCTTGCATGAATTCGGGATCGGCAACCGTCATCTTCAGCAGGGGAATCTGCTTGAGACGTTCGCGGATGTCGACCTTCAACTCCGCCAGGCCGCGCTCGCGCTCCTGTTTCTTGGTGGTCTTGACGCGCAGCGACGCCTTCAGCGGGCTGCCTTCGAAGCCGACAGTGGTGAAGATCTGGCGCACCTCGGGAAGCTGCCGGACGACGTCCTCCACCTGCGCCGCGTAGGCCACCGTCTGTTCGAAGTCGGTGCCCGCCGGCACTTCGACGTTGACCGCGAACTCGCCGCGGTCTTCCTGCGGCACGAACTCGGTGCCAATCACCGACAGCGTCGACATGCTGACGAAGAACACCACCGTGGCGGTGGCGACAATTTTCCACGGATGCTCGATCGCCCACGCCAGTAAGCCGTGGTACTTCTGATCGAGCTTGTCGTAATAGCCGCCAATCCTTTCAAGGAAGCGCCCGGTGCGCGTCCTCGTGCGTTCCTCGAGCGGAATGAAGCGCACGAAGCGCGACGACAACATCGGGTCGAGGGTGAACGCCACCAGCAGCGAGATCGCCACCGCAAACGCGATCGTCAGCGCGAATGACTTGAAGAACTGCCCGACGATGCCGGTCATGAATCCGACCGGCAGGAACACCGCCAGAATCGTGAACGTGGTGGCCATTACCGCGAGGCCGATCTCCGACGTGCCGTTGCGCGCCGCCGTCATCGGATCTTCGCCGTGTTCCATGTGCCGGTAGATGTTCTCGCGCACGACCACCGCGTCGTCGATCAGGATGCCGATCACCAGCGACAACGCCATCAGCGTCATCATGTTGATGGTGAAGCCGATCGCATACATGAAGAAGAACGTGGCAATTACGGACGTCGGCAGCGCCAGCGCGGTGATCGCCGTCGAGCGCCAGTCGCGCATGAACACGAACACGACTAACACCGCCATGATGCCGCCGAAGATGATGTGACCGCGCACGTCGGTCACGTTCTCCATGATGCCCTCGGCGTCGGTCTGTACTTCCTTGATCTCGAGCTGCGGGAAAGCCGGGCCGGCCTTGGCCAGCGCGGCGTCGATCTTGCGCTGCACCTCGACGGTGTTGGCACCCGACTGCTTACGGATCGAGAACGACACCGCGTCCTCGCCGTTCAGGCGCGTCGTCGACGCGCGGTCCTGGTAGCCGTCGACCACCTCGCCGACGTCCCTCACCCGGACCGTCGAGCCGCCGGTCGATCGGAGGATGACGTGTTCGATCTCCGCCGCCGTCTGGTACTGACCC
>DASVFC010000519.1:0-6338 GCA_036380235.1 Vicinamibacterales bacterium | reverse complement strand
AGGGTCGATCGCCAGGTCGTGGTGAGCAACTCGGCAGCGCGGAGGAAAACCGCGGCGCGAGCGTCGAACGACCAACTCGACCATTCGCGACGGGCTTCGATCGCCGCATCAACGGCCTTTTGGACGTGCTCCGGCGTGGCTTTGTGGAAATTCGCGAGTACGTGCCCGTGTTTATGCGGCATCACCACGCGTTCAGTGACGCTGCTGCGGCATTCCTTGCCGCCGATGATCATCGGAATGTCGATCACCTCGTCAGCCATCTGCTTGAGCCGCGATTTGAGCTCGGCACGCGCGGGAGAGCCGGGGGCATAACTGAGGTTGGGATCGTTCTCCGGGAGCGGGACGCGACGACGACCGGCAAAGAGATCAGGCATGTGAATGGTTCCTTATGAATGAAGGCGACTTTTCATTTTAATGGAGGCGGATACAATTCGCCCGTGCGCCGTCGAACCTGGGTGATCGTCGCTTTCCTGACCCTGCCGTTCGATGCCCTTGCGCAATCATCCGGGCGGGCGATTGTTTACGGCGGCGATCGCGAATTTCCCCCCTATGAATACCTTGATGACGAAGGCCAGCCGCAGGGTTTCAACATCCACCTGATCCGCGCCCTGGCGAGGGAGGCCGGCCTGGCGGTGGAGATCCGCCTCGGCCAACGCGACGAGCGGATGCGCGAGTTCGACGCCGGACAGACCGACGTGATGTTCCTGTCGTATACCGAGGACCGGGCAGCGAGGTACCAGCTTCTCGACCAGACGTGGACGCTGGCGCAGGTCCTGATGATGCGGCCTGGGCTGCCCCGCTACCCAAGTGGTCTCGATGACCTGTGGGGCGTGCGTATCGCCGTAGACGAAGGGTCAATCAACCATATCCTGCTGTCGCGGTTGCCGGAGTCGCGCCGCCCGGCGCTGCACGTGGTATCGACGCGCAGGGACGCGATCGACGCATTCGAACGCTCGGAAGTGGACGGCGTGGCCGGCAATCACCTGACCATGCGGTTCATGATGGGCACGCTCGCGGAGGCAGCGATCGAAGTGCCGCTGATTTCGCGCCCGTATCACCTCGCGGTACTGCGCGGGCGCGACAACGTCGTGGCACCGCTGCGAGTGGCGCTCGAGCGGTTGAGGAGCAGCGGCGAGTTCGATCGGCTGGTGGAGGCGCACCTCGGCAGCCCGATTCGCCGGACGTGGCTCGAACGGTATGCGTTCGCGCTTGGCGTTGGCGGTGGCATCGCGTTACTGCTGGTCGCCGGCGGCACGGCGTGGAACCGGTCGCTGCACCGCCAGGTGCAGGCGCGCACCAAGGCCGTCGAGCGCACCGAGCGGCGCTACCGCGATCTCGTCGACAACGCCAGCGACATGATCTATCGCACCGATCCATTCGGGCGCTTCACGTTCGTCAATCCGGTCGCGACGCGCATCCTCGGCTACGACGAGGGCGAGCTGCTGTCGATGAAGTACTTCGAGCTGATGCGGCCCGACTGGGTGCCGCGGGCGATGGGCTTTTACGAGAAGGCGGCAAAGACGCGCGAGTCGACCTACCTCGAGTTCCCGGTTCGCAAGAAGAACGGTCACGAGATCTGGGTCGGCCAGCACGTGCGGCCAATCGTCAGCGACGGCCGCATCGAAGGCTTCCAGGGCATGGCGCGCGACATCACCGACCGCGTCAACGCCCAGTCCGAGCTGCGTGCCGAGCGCGACTTCGTGTCGGCGATCCTCGAAACCGCGCCGAGCCTGGTCATGGTGCTCGACAGCGAAGGCGGCATCGTGCGCTTCAACCGCGCCTGCGAGCAACTGTCCGGGATGTCGATGAACGACGTCGCCGGCCGGCCAATCTGGGAATTGCCGTTCCTGCTCGACGAGGATCGCCACGGCATCCGCGAGAACATTCCGCGCCTTGCCGCCGCATCGGTTCCGGTCAAGATCGATCGCACGTGGATCGATCGCAACGGCGCGCGCCACGTGATTGCGTGGACGGTGATGGCGCTGCGCGGCCAGTCGGGCCAGACGTCCTACCTGGTCGGCATCGGGTCGGACGTGACCATGGCACGCGAGCTCGAGCGGCTGAAGTCGCAATTCATCTCGATGGTGAGCCACGAGCTGCGCACGCCGTTGACATCGATCCGCGCGTCGATGCAGTTGCTGGTCGCCGAGGAGATGACCGGCAACGAAGATGCCGATCGGCTCGTGCGCGTCGCGCTGTCGAACGCCGATCGCCTGATCCGCATCGTCAACGACATCCTCGACATGTCGAAGATCGAAGCCGGCGAGATGATGGTGTCGCCGCGGCCGACGCGCCTGCAGCCGATCATCGACGATTCGGTGAAGTCGATCGAAGCGCTGGCGCGCGACGCCGGCGTCACGATCGTGCAGTCACACGACGGCGTCGGGGAGGTGATGGCCGATCCTGATCGTACGATCCAGATCCTCGTCAACCTGCTGTCGAACGCGGTGAAGCACGCGCCAAGTGGATCGCGGGTGGAGGTGTCGGCAGCGCAGGAAGGCGGTCACGCCGCAATCGCGGTCCACGATAACGGTCCAGGGATTCCGGCACAGAGAGTGGACTTCATCTTCGAGCCGTTCACGCAACTCGATAGCAGCGACACGCGGCGGATTGCGGGCACTGGCCTGGGCCTGACCATCGCGCGGGCCCTGGCCGAGAAGCAAGGCGGCGGCATCCGTGTCGTATCGCGCGAAGGCGAAGGCGCCACCTTTACGCTGACGCTGCCGCTGGCCTAGGCGTGCGGGTTTTTCAGATGGGTTCGTGGAGCCGTCAGTGGACGACGGAAATGCTGCGCCACTTGCCCTGGCGGAACCTCGCGACGGTAAGCACGCAGCGCGTAAAGTGACCAAGCAAGATTGCCAGCCAGATGTCTTCCGGTTGCAGCTGGCGACTTGACTGGATCAGCGCACACATGCCGATCGGCACGGCGATCTGCGACGCGAGTGTAATCACCAGCGGGCTCTTCGTGTCGCCCGTTCCTTGCAGGCCGCCGGTGTAGGTCAAGGCCAGCGTAATGAAGAAGCCAGAGACGGCGAGGTAGCGAAGCAACTGCTCGCCAATTGTCGCCACCGCCGGATCGGTAGCGCCAAAGAGCCACAGCAGCGGGCCGGGAAACAACACAAACGTGGTGCCGACGGCCGCAGCGACGGCGAGGCCGATGCGTGATGCCGTCTGCACACCCTGCACCGCGCGGTCGGGCTGGCCGGCGCCGAGATTCTGGCCGGCAATCGTCGCCGCGGCGCCCATCAAGCCGACCGACGTCCAGGTGATCAACGAGAACAACTCGGTGTAGCCGATTGCGTAGGCACCCTGTGCTTCAGCGCTCTGTTCGAGCGAGCCGATGAAACGCAGCAGCATCACGCCCGCGACGTTCATCGCAATTCCCTGCACGCCGGTCGGCAGGCCAAAGCGGAACAGCGACCGGATAATCACCCAGTCGGGACGCCAGTCCATGTGTCGCGACAGCTTGATCACCAGGCGGCCCTTCAGCAGCTGATACAGCGCGAAGGCGCTGACGGTGCTGGACGCGATGACGGTGCCGAGCGCCGAACCCATGGTGCCGAGCGCGGGGATGGGCCCAACACCCGGGATCAACAACAGGTTCAGCACCACGTTCAGGATCGTCATGATCACGCCGAGCCGCATCGGCGTGCGCGCGTCGCCGGCGGCGCGCAGCGCCGACGTCAACATGAAGAAGAGCATCATGCCGATGCTGAACGTGAAGTTGATGCGAAGGAACGGCAGCGCGTAAGCGCGGACGCTGGGCGACACGTTGGCGAAGTCGAGCAGCATCGGCGCGGCGAAGTAGCCGACCGGCGCCATCACCACGTACATCGCCAGCGCCGTCAGCAGCGCTTGCTGGACGGTCTTGTTGACGCGATCGACATCGCCGGCGCCGACATAACGCGCCACCAGCACTGCCTGGCCGGTGAACAGCGATGCCATGAAGACGATCACGACCAGGAACATCTGCCAGCTGACGCCGATAGCAGCGTTGGCCTCGTAACCGAGCAAGTTGCCAACCAGAACGTGGTCGATCAATCCCTGCAGGCCGGCGATCACGTTCTGCAGCATGGTGGGCCACGCCAGCTTCCAGACGGCGGGACCAATGGGGCCTTCGACGAGGGAGCGATCGAACGGGGACTTCGACTTAGCGGCCGCTTGAGACAAACTCCCTGATATTACTTGAGGTCTCGCGGTCCTGATGTCCCGAGGCCTCGAAAAAGCACTCTCTCTTACGCTGCCTGAGCTCGCAGACCTTTACACATCGAGTTCGACCGCGTCTTCGGCGCGGTCCATGATGAAGCGGAAGCGTGCGGAAGCATCCTTGCCCATCAGTTCGTTGATCACACGGTCCGTCACCAGTTGATCGGCGATTTCAACCTTGAGCAGCCGCCTGGTGCGCGGGTTGAGCGTGGTTTCCCACAGCACTTTCGGCATCATCTCGCCCAGGCCCTTGAATCGGGTGATCTCGGGTGTGGCGCGGCCAGCCTTCCGGACGATCTGGTTCTTGTGCTCATCATCGATCGCCCAGTGCGTTTCCTTGCCGATGTCGACGCGATAGAGCGGCGGTTGCGCGATATAGACGCGGCCGGCGGCCATCAGTTGCGGCAGGTGGCGATAGATGAACGTCAGCAGCAGCGTCGCAATGTGGTGGCCGTCTGAATCGGCATCGGCGAGGATGATTACCTTGCCGTAGCGCATGCGCGTAAGATCGAAGTTCTTGCCGACGCCGCAGCCGAGCGCGGTGACCAGATCGGCCAGCTCCTTGTTCTCCAGCACCTTCGCCGTCGACACGCCTTCGGTATTGAGCACCTTGCCGCGCAGCGGCAGGATCGCCTGCCGCGCGCGATCGCGCCCCTGCTTGGCGGAACCGCCTGCCGAGTCGCCTTCAACCACGAACAGCTCGCTGGTGATCGAGCCTGGGTTCGTACAGTCGGCCAGCTTGCCGGGCAGGTTGACGCGGCCGGCGGTCGGTCCCTTGCGAACGACTTCCGCCTGCGCGGCGCGGCTGGCTTCGCGCGCCCGCGCCGAAAGGATGATGCGTGCCACGATCGCTTCGGCGATCGACTGATTGTTGTTGAGCCAATGCTCGAGCGCCGGCCGCACCAGGCCATCGACCGCCGACATCACTTCCGGATTATTGAGGCGATCCTTCGTCTGTCCCTGGAACTGCGGCTCGCGAATGAACACCGACAAGATCCCGGTCATGCCTTCGCGAATGTCTTCAGCGGTCAGCGTCACGCCTTTTGGCGACAGGTTGTGCGTATCGATGTAATTGCGCACCGCCTTGCCTAGTCCCGCGCGCAGACCGTTCTCGTGCGTGCCGCCGCTACCGGTCGGAATGCCGTTGACGTAACTGCGCAGGTGCTCATCGGTGGACTCGGTCCACTGCAGCACGAGCTCCAGCTTGACGCCGTTTTCCTTTTCGAGCGTAAACGGCGTTTCGTGGACCGGCTTGCCCGACCTCGCGCCGACGATCTTCTTCAGGTAATCGACGAGGCCCTCTTCGTGCTGGTAAACGTCCTTCTGCCCGGTGTTCTCGTCCTCGAAGGTGACCTTCACACCGCGGTGCAGGTAGCTCGCGATCTCGAGACGCTCGCGGATGACCTGCGGATCGAACTCCACCTTGGGGAAGATTTGCGGATCGGGCTTGAAGTAAACCGTGGTGCCGGTGCCGCGCGCGGGGCCAACCTTCTTCAGGCTGCCGGTCGGCTTGCCTTGCCTGAAGGTCATCTGGTACTGATGACCGTCTCGCCTCACCGTCGCGATCAACTCCCGCGACAGGGCGTTGACCACGCTGGCACCGACACCATGCAAGCCACCGGCGGTCTTGTAATTGCCGGCTTCGAACTTGCCGCCGGCGTGGAGCACGGTGAAGATCACCTCGAGCGCGCTCTTCTTCGTCTTGGGGTGGACGTCGGTCGGGATGCCGCGGCCGTCGTCTTCGACGGTGATCGCCGACCCGTCCTCGTGGAGCGTGACGCGGATGTTCCCGGCATGGCCGTTCATTGCCTCGTCGATCGAGTTGTCGAGCACCTCCCAGACGAGGTGATGCAACCCCGCAGCGCCGACGCCGCCGATGTACATGCCGGGGCGCTTGCGAACGGGCTCGAGGCCTTCGAGAACGGTGATGTCTTTCGCGGTATACGACGAGGACACGTTAGGGGAATTGTAGCGGAGGGATTCCTTCTGCCTCTGCCTTATGCCGTGACCAGCGCTGCCTTCGTCTCGCTCCAGCGCCAGAGCCGCGACCGGTCGTCGGGTGCGGCGGTCAGATGGACGCCGCCGAGCCATCGATCGATCCCGTTCAGCGCGATTCGGTCCGCGCGTCCCTC
>DASVFC010000518.1:0-6045 GCA_036380235.1 Vicinamibacterales bacterium | reverse complement strand
CTGCTGCGCTACGCGGATTGTGCGGCGAAGGGGAAGGCGACCTCGGTAGACGAGATTCCGCAGCAAGGGAACGAGGCCGCCGGCCGCCGCACCGCCGTGCTTCTCAACGGCAACCTGAAGTACGACCTCGATATCGAACGCACGCTCACGGAACTGAAGGCGCGCCTCAATCGCCTGTCGCGCCTGGTCGTCGTGCTCTACAACCCGTACTTCCGCGGTGTGTTCTGGCTCGCCACGAAGCTCGGCCTGCGTAGCGGGTCGCTACCGACGACGTTTGTGGAGCGGGAGTCGTTGAAGGCGCTGGCGGCGCTCAGCGGCTTCGAGATTGTGCAGATCAAGCCGACCGGTTATGTGCCGTTCTCGGCGTTTGGCGTCGGCGATCTGATCAATCGCGTGATGCCCGCTGTCCCGGTCTTGCGGTGGCTCGGCGCCGCCGCTGTGGTGGTGCTGCGGCCGATTGCCGCGTCGGCGCCGCCGAGCCTGACCATCGTGATCCCGTGCCGCAACGAACGCGGCAACATCGAGCCGGCGCTGCAACGCTTGCCGCAATTACCAGCGCCGGTCGAAGTGATTTTCGTCGAAGGCCATTCATCAGACGGCACGTGGGAGGAAGTTGAGCGCGTGATCGCCGCGTACGGCAGCCGGATGAAACTGTCCGCTTACCGGCAAACCGGCAAAGGCAAGTCAGACGCGGTGCGGCTTGGGTTCGCGAAGGCGACCCACGAGCTGATTACGATTCTCGATGCGGATCTGACGATGCCGCCGGAGATGCTGCCGCGGTTTTACAACGCCTATTGCAGCGGCCTGGCCGACTTCGTCAACGGCACGCGCCTCGTCTATCCCATGGAAGGCGAGGCGATGCGGTTCCTCAATCGCCTCGGCAACGTCTTCTTCGCCAAGTCGTTGAGCTTCGTCCTCGACGCGCACCTCACCGACTCGTTGTGCGGCACCAAGCTGCTGCGCCGCGACGATTACGAGCGCATGATCCGGTGGCGTCACGACTTCGGCGATGTCGACCCGTTCGGTGATTTCGAATTGCTGTTCCCCGCGGCGATCCTTGGTCTTGGCTTGATCGACGTGCCGGTCTACTATCGCGCCCGCCAATACGGCTCGACCAACATCCACCGTTTCCGCCACGGCCTGATGCTGTTGCGAATGACGTTGATCGGATTGTTTCGCGTCAAGACCGGCGCCGGTGCACGGCCGTGAGCGGGCCGTTCCCAATCGGTCAGCACAACGTCGAGATCGAGCGGAACCTGGAGTCGTGGAAGCGCAAGCCGGTGTTGCGGCAGGCCTATCGCGACTTTCATGCACGCATCGCTGCGCACATCGATCCCGCACTGACCGGGAAGATCGTCGAACTCGGGTCCGGCATCGGCAACATCCGCGACGTCATCCCGGGCGTCGTTCGCACGGACTTGTTCCCCAACCCGTGGATCGATCAGGTCGAGAACGCATATCGACTCAGTTTCCGCGACCAGGAAGTGTCGCATCTGATCCTGTTCGACGTCTTTCACCACCTGCGTCACCCGCACACGGCATTGCAGGAATGCCGGCGCGTGCTGCAGCGGCACGGGCGGGTGATTCTCTTCGAACCGTACGTGAGTCTAATCGGCCGCATCGTCTACGGACCGCTGCATCACGAGCCGATTGGATTCGATCGGCCGATTGCGGCGAAGGCGCCGCCCGGCTACAACGCCGATCAAGACGAGTATTACGCCGCGCAAGGCAACGCAACCCGCGTCTTCTGGCACGGCGCGTCGCCGGAGATCCTCGAAGGGTGGGAGGTGATCGCCCGGGAGCGCATCGGCGCGTGGCCGTATGCGCTCACCGGCGGTTATAGCAAGCCGCAGCTGTAT
Source organism: Vicinamibacterales bacterium (assembly GCA_036380235.1). GTDB lineage: Bacteria > Acidobacteriota > Vicinamibacteria > Vicinamibacterales > UBA2999 > 12-FULL-67-14b. The sequence continues at coordinate 4,186 of DASVFC010000518.1, read as the reverse complement.
CCGACCGCCCTCTACCCGCTGCTCGCACGGCTCGATCGCCTGATGGAAATCGTCCCGTCGATCTCAGCGCTTCGTGCCCTGATCGTGCTGCGGAAGCGCGAGTAACACTGCCCGGCCCACCCCGAGTGCGCCGACCACGGCACCGCTCGAATGACGCTCGAGGATCGTCGACGCGCACGTGGTGTTGATCTGTTCGACGCATGCGGCGGTGACGCGCTCGAACAGCGATCGTTTCTCCGGGGTATTGCCGAAATGCACCGGCCACTCGAATCCCGCCAATACCGCTTCCGCCGTCTCGCGGCAACGGCAATCGATGGACGAGCCGGCCTGCTGGTCGAGCGTGAGCGCGTATCTAGCGGCAAGATCGGGGTAGGCGACCGGCACGCTGATTAACTCGATGCCGAAGGAGATCACGCGAATCCGATGGACCTGCGCGGCATCGCGGGCTTCGGGGATGCGGTCGGCCAGCGCGCGAATCGGCAATCGCACGAGGCTGCCGTTCCATTCGAGCGAGTTGCGCTCGTAGTCGGGACGGAAGTCGAGCGCGAATGCGCGGGCGAACGGCACTCCCTGCACCAGCGCGATGAAAAGGGGGATCGCCATCAGCATGCGGCGATCGGTCAGGCGATGCGTGGTGGCAATCACGGCGCCGCAAATCGCAATCAACGTGAACGCCTGGTAGCGTCCGTAGCCGGTATACGGGATTCCGAGCGCGTCAACGAAGAAGAACAGCACCATGCCGGCCGCGGTCAGCGCCCATACCACGTGCCGCATCGTCGCCAGGTACACGACAGCGATGCCCATCGCGGCGGTGATTCCAAGTTGCGCGATCACGTTGGTCACCCATTCGCGAATGCGCGCTGCGCTCCACACCTCAGAGGCGGTAGCGACCGTCACGGTGCGATGGATATCGGCATCAAGTCGCACCAGGTAGTACATGACAAACGGCAGCGACGCGGCGACGCCCACCGCGATCGCATGCCGGCGTAGCGACGGAAGGGGCCGCTTCCAGTCGACGCATGCCAGCAGCCAGAAGGAGGGCAACAGCAGGATCGCCGTTTCCTTGAACCAGCTCGCGAGTGCCGCCAGCATCACGGCCAGCCAGCGCTCGTCGGGCGGATACACCACGAGCACTTCAACTGCCAGCAGCAGGAACACCAGCGACCACGGTTCGATCAGCGTGCTGGCGATGAACGTCAACGCCGGCGCCTGGAAATACAAGAGGAGCGCAATTGGCAGGACCTGCCAGTCCGGCCAGCGTCCGATCACCAGCGGCCGCAGCACGAACAGCCACACCGGCAGCGACAGGCCGTTGACGATGTGGTTCGCCGCATGGGGGTAGGGGATGGCTGCGACATCGAAGAAAACATTGAGCGGCGTGGCGAGCAGGTAAAACGCGGCCGGGTAACGCGCGAACAGCGGGCTCGCCGGTAGAAAATGGCTGCCTGCAATCAGGCCAAACGTGGCGACAGATGCCGCATACGGCCACCGCCTCCATCGCCAGACGGCAAACACCGCTATCACCGCGACGAGAATCGGCCCGGCCCGCAGGTAATACAACGCGAACGCGCGCGTGGCGCTCAGGTGGTAACCTTCGTCGCCGCCAAAGCCGAACTCCTCGCGAGTTGTGAGGCCGACGTGCGCGAGGATCAGCACGCAGATCGCGGCCGCGGCCAGGAGGGGGCCGGCTGATGAAACCTCGGCGCGCCGCAGCGCGCGGACGGCGGGTGATGGCAGCCGGTCGAGGGCGAACGTGACGATCAGTGGCAGCCACCCGGCCCATCCAAGTTCATCCAGTTGCGTCCACGCACCGGTCAGGATGACGCCGGCCACGACCCACGTACTCATTTCGCGAGGTTCATCATAACCAGCCCGGCTATAATCCGCACGCGACGACATGAAGGTCAGTGCGACTGCGTTGCTGTTTGCCTCGCTCTTCGTTCCATTCGCGTATTTCAACCACAGTGACGGCTGGAACCAGGGCGCCCGTCTCGCCGAGCTGCATGCACTGGTGATGCAGCGCACCATTGCGATCGATAAGTATCACGAGGTCACTGGCGACAAGGCGTTGATTGGAGGTCACTACTTCAGTGAGAAGGCGCCCGCGATCGTGCTGTTCGCGCTGCCGGCGTTCACCGCCAGCGCCGTCGCGCAGCGGCGCGCCGGGATCGATCCGGATGCGCCGGACGCGTGGCGCGTGTCTAACTGGATTGCCACGGCCGGATCGGTCGGCGTGGTCGCAGCTGCCGGCGGTGTCGCATTCTTCGCCGCGTTGAGACGCCGCATGACGGCCTTCACCGCCCTGACCTCGACGTACGCGCTGTTCCTCGGATCGATCACGTTTCCCTACGCCACCGCGATGTTTGCGCATGCGGGCACTATCGGGTTGCTGGCGATCGCGCTATGGGCGCTGTTTCATGAGACGTCTCGGCACGACTACATCGCGGGCCTCGCCGCCGGTTTCGCCGTCGCATCCGAATATCCGGCGATCATCGCGGGTGTGGCGATGGGCGTGTACCTGTTGCATGCCCGCCCGGCCCGAGCGTGGCGGTACGCTATCGCGCTGCTGCCGGCAGCGCTGCTAATTCTTACAAATAATTTCCTGATCTCCGGATCGCCGTTTTCAATTGGCTATGGATCGAATCCGGCCTTCCCCGAGATCTCATCCAACAACGCGTTCGGCTTCCACCTTCTCGACCCCGAGGCGCTCCGTCACCTCGTGTGGGGCGAATACCGGGGGCTGTTGTTCTGGAGTCCAGCACTGATCATGGCCATCCCCGGTATCGCGTTGTTGTTTCGCGAGGATCGGCGCTCTGCCTTGATGGTCCTGATCGTGTTCGTCGCCGTGCTGCTCCAGGTCGGCAGCTTCTACGGCTGGTCCGGCGGCAACTCCGTCGGCCCGCGCTACCTGGCGCCGGCCATTCCCTTCGTGGGGTTGGCCGCTGCTTACGGTATCAAGCAGTTTCCAATTCCCGGTGCGCTGCTGACGATCGGATCGGCCGGCATGATGGCCATGGTGACCGCCATCGCCATCGATCCACCGCAAGACGTGCTGACGCCGTTGCAGTCGTTCTATCTGGTGCGTCTTCGTGACGACCGATTCGCCACAAACCTCGGTACCGTGGCGGGACTTTCGTACGACGCCAGCCTGGTCATGCTCGCGGCATTCGTGATCGTCACTGCCACTGCCGTCTGGCTGCTCATGCGCGAACCGAAGGTGGTGAACGCAGCATGAGCGTCCCCTTGACGGTCGTGATGCCGGTCTACAACGAGCAGGATGCCATCGTTGATGCTGTCGCCGAAGTGCAGCGTTACGTGCTCGATCTCGTGGACGGCGCGCAACTCATTGTCGTCAACGATGGTTCGCGAGACGAGACGCCGGCGCTACTCGATGAGATCAGCAGGAGGGATCCCCGCGTTCGCGTCATTCACCAGGCCAACAGCGGTCATGGCGGCGCCGTGATGACGGGGCTTGCGGCCGCGACGGGTGATTACGTGTTTCTGATCGACAGCGATCGACAGATCCCGCTCGACAAGTTTCGCGATGCCTGGAGGCACGCCACCGACGGCCGCGTCGCCGTATTCGGTCACCGTCGCCGCCGGCACGATCCAACGATTCGTCTGTATCTGACGAAACTAATCGGTGTCTCCGTGAGAGCGCTGTTCGGCGTCGACATCGACGATGCCAACGTGCCTTACAAGCTGTTGCGACGGACGATATGGGAAGAGGCACAGCAGTACATCCCGCCCGGCACGCTGGCGCCGTCGCTGTTCCTCGCCATCGTCACCAAGTTGCGTGGCTACGACATTGTCCAACTGGAAGTCGTGCACAAGGAACGCAACACCGGGGAGGTGTCGATCCGCCGCATCAAGCTGCTCAAGTTCTGTGCGCGCGGACTGTCGCAGATGATCGAATTGCGCCGCCGCTTGTCGGGCCGGCGCCGGGAGGCGGATGTCCGCTGAGCAGAGAATCGTGATTGTTGGCGCGGGTCCCACAGGCCTCGGCGCAGCCTGGCGCCTCAACGAAGCCGGTCACAACAATTGGGTCCTTTATGAGTCGGCGGCACATGCCGGCGGCCTGTCCACCTCCGTCGTCGACGAGCACGGATTCACGTGGGATCTCGGCGGCCACGTCCTGTTCTCCCATTACAAGTACTTCGATGGGGTGATGAACACTGCGCTGGGC
>DASVFC010000517.1:0-9040 GCA_036380235.1 Vicinamibacterales bacterium | reverse complement strand
TCCCTGTGGGTCATCGTTTCCACCTGAAAATCGTCAGCGAGTGCGGCGGAAAGTCGTAAGAGAAGGTGCCGCTGCCACCGAAGCTGGTGGTGTGAAGTGAGACGCGGAGCGGATCAGCGGCGGTGTTGCGGGCAGCGAAACTCGGGCCGTTGAGCACCGACACCGTGCCGGTAACTCCGGCCGGCAGGTTGAGCGAAACGCTGGTGCGGACCGTATCCGTCAGGCTGCGGTTGACGACGTAGAGCGCGTAGTCGGTCGAGCCCGGCGTGCGCGTCGCCATCGCGTCGAGCATGGGGACGCTGGTCTGCCCCGACAGTCCGTGAACAGGCTCGGAGTTGAACACCGCATTCTGCGGATTCAGCGTCAGGCCCACAAGGACGTTGCCCGCTTCGCGGCTGTACTCCTGGTGGACATAGAATTGCGGGTTCTTGAAGCGCACCTCTCCGTCGATGCCAATCAAGCTGCCGTAGTTGGGACCCGCCATCGCCATGTGATGCGCGCCGTAGACGCGATCGTGCCGCGCAAAAATCTGCAGCACGCTGGCATTGAACAGCGCCGCCCCCAGTGTCGGGTTCCGCTGGTGCGTCCGAATCGGATCCTCAACCGTCTTGTCGGCGAAGAAGATGCCATCGTACTCGGTCACGAAAATCGGGATCATGCGGCCGAGCCGATTGAGCTGCTGCTCGATCGTATCCATGGTGCGCTCGACCACCTTTGTGGCGCCGAGCATCGCGGTGAACAGGTACGCGTCCGAGGGCACGGTCTTGTCCGGCTTGTAGCCCCACAAGGGAAAGTAGGCGTTGTGCAGGCTGATGCCGTCGATATACGGACCGGCCAGCGAGAGTACGACGTTGTTCCAGTAGCTGTCGGACTCCTCCGGACCGATCACGCCGGCCATATAAATCTTGGCATACGGCGCGGCCTTACGGATTGCGGCGGCGTAATCGATCACCTTCTTGGCGTAAATGTCCGGCGGTGGTCCGACGAAGCCGGTGCCGAGGATGCCCTCGAAATACACCTCGTTGCCCACCTCCCAGAAGGTCACCGGAAAGCCGCGCCGCTCGAAATGGGTTGCGAACGCCGCTGCCTCGGCGGGACTGCCGGTGCCGACGTTGGCGGTGACAAACGGTACAGCGCGCAGGGCCGTGGACAGGCGGATGAATTCTTCGGGCCCGACGAGCGGGTCATAGAACTCGAACGGATTTCCCGACGGCTGCCGCGGCCGCCCCGACTGCGGGCCCAGCGCCTGCCACCAGTGGAAATAGTCGGCAGCGGTCCCGCCAGGAAAACGCAGCGTGGTAATGCGCAGCTGCGACAACATGTCGAGCAACGGCTGATCGACCGAGCCATCTCGGCGAAGAATGAAGTCGCCGCGATCGATTGTCTGCAGGTTCTGCCCGAACAGGAACGGCGGGATCACACGCTTGACGGCGGTGAAATCCGCGACGATCGAGCTCTGTGCAATCGACTGTGCGTCAACGGCGGGCGTCGCGCCGGCGGCGAACGCCACCAACACGGCGAGGAGCGGAAGCCGAAGGCGGTGCATCGAGTACCTCATTGAATCGGAAAGTAGACGGTCTCGCCGTTGAGTCCGTGGTAGAACAATCGCGCCGCGACCGCTGCGTCGGATCGGTTGATGAACCACCATTCCGATCGCCACGAATCACCGTCGATCGCGAAGGCCGACGTCGCCGGCTGCAGTTCATCGGTTAACGCGGGGAACCCGGCAAGGATTTCTTCACCACGCGCGTTGACCTTGCGCAGGAACCCCACCGCATGAAGCGGGATGTTCGCCTGGACGACGATCTGACCGGCAAAGTCGGCTGCCACCGGCGCCGGCAACGCGTCGCTCGCTATCACTACCTGCGCACCGGGAGCGATGTTGACATTGCCCTGGCCAACATCGAATCCGTCGAGCGTGCGGTTCAACACCTTGATGTTCACAGAGAAGGCGCTGGTATTCGTGAACACGAGTCCGGTTTCGCGCTCTCGCCTGTCGACTGGAACGATGAACGTCTGGCCCGCGGTTGACGGCGGCAGCGCGCGTGGCAACGTCGTTGCCACACCACCCACCGAACCGGTGGTGTGAATCTCTTCCATCTGGAGCATCGGCGCCGGCTGACCCGCTGCCGGCGTCACGGCCGCGTACAACGTCGGCAATGCGCCCGTGGCGCCACTCGGCGACATGAATTCGAGGGTGGTGAAGGCGCCGGGCGCGAGCGAATACGAGATGCTGCTGGCGCTCCCCGTCGACAACGCGAGGATCTGCGGCGCTCCGGCGCTCGTGCGGAATGCAACCACGCCTGAGAGCGCGCTGAAGCCGGTGTTGACGATCATCAGGCGGTGGCTCGTTTGCGGCGACAGCATCGCGACCTGCACCCGCGCGTCCACCGGAACACCCGACTGACCGGGGACAAACGGCACCAGCATGATCGGATCGCGGACGAACGTCTCGCGCGGGTTGCCGCGCATCGACTGCACGGAGGTAATCAGCGGCTGCGAACCGATCAAGGTGAGCAAGCTGGTGAACGACGGCGGCAATGGCAACAGTTCGTCAAGCCACACCGTGAGGTGTCCGTTCGGTGGCACGGTGATGGCGTCGAGCTTCGCCGCCTGCGCCTGACCCGAGGCATCGCGCAGCAGGACGCCGAGCGTCGTGGCGGTGGCGTGCGGATTGAAGGCAGCGATGCGAACGCGGCCGGCTGGACCATCGATGGCTTGCTGCACGACGGTGTCCGACCAGGGACGCGCCGCCGACGGCACCAGCGCCAGCTCCGTCGTGACGTCGCCAACGACGCCGCGGACGAACTGCAGCGCGCGCGGCGCCGCACCGCTTTGCGGGGTCAGCCGCATCGCCGCCAGTCGAGGGTTATCCGACAGGCCGGTGGTCCGAATGGTACGCGCGCCTCGCCCCGGCACCTGGATCCCGCGCTGCGTGGAGATATAGCTCGCGGTGAAGTCGGTCACGAACGTATCGCGGGTCACGGTGATGCTATGCGTCCGAGCGCGCAGGTCGGACCAGCGGTCGAACGCGAGGACCGGTGAATACAACTCGGTGCCCAGCAGCTCGGGCACCGACAGCGTATGGGTCGAGCCGGCGGGCCATTGAAATGCTGACGGGGCCGGGTAATTCACGCCGTCTACCGTCAACGTGACCGGAATAGGCGTCGACGCGACGGTGATGCGCAGAGGCTCGAATGTCGCGGTGACCGAACGCGGCCGATCCATGACGGCAAACGCCATCAGGCCGTCGTGCCCACTCGGGTCCCCCATAAAGCCGCTATGCCGATAGTCGGGCCGCGGCACGGGCACGACCAACACCGTGCTGCGCTCGGCATAGAAGCCATCGGGCGACGCCGGCGACAACTCGACGGTGCCGCCGGTGGACACCGGCGCCTGCAGCCGGAACGAGCGCTTGATTGTCGCCATTAACCACGAGTTAGCGTCGACGCCGGTGACGGTTCGCGTCGCCGGGCCGCCATCGAGCCAACCGAGAAACTCTTCGCGCGTGGTGGTGTTGTTGACGAGAGCGGGCGCCACGGTGTGGGAGGTGCCGACGGGCCAATACGCGAGATACGGCCCGGCGACCTCGACGCCGTCGACGAGAAAACGCCCTCCCGCTGGTACCGCCTCGATCGACACGAGCGGCAGTTCACGAATCCGGTGGACGCCGCGGCCGGTGGTGCCGGCATAGAGCCAACCTGCCGCGCGCGCGAGCGTGCTGACGCCGCCGGCGAAAAGACCATCGTTGAATCGTGCCCAGCTGAATCCGTCATTCGCCGAGCGCCAGATGCCGTCACTGGCGCCGGCGTAGATGGCGCCGTAGTGGTCGCGCAAGAAACTTGTTGCCGGCGGCAAGCCAGGCGGCGTGATGTCGATCCACGTCGCACCGAAATCCGATGACTTGAACAAACGGCCGCGGCGCTCGGCGGTGTTCGTGCCGGCCGCGTACATCCTGTTCTGCGCCAGCGGATCGAGGAACAACTGGCTGATGCGCAGGTTCGGTTCGCCGCTGATGACCAGTTGCTCGAAGGTGGTACCGTCGGCCTTGTAGATTTCGCCGCCCGTCACCGTGGCGAAGTACAGGCGGTTCGAGACGACCGGTGAGGGCGCAATCAAACCGACTTCCGGCGAGCCTGGCGGCTGAAACTCCCCCCACGTGTCGCCGTGATTTGATGACGAGAAGATCTGCATGCGGCCCGTATACCACTCGCCCGGGTTGAGCCCCGGCGTCAACGGCGCGAACTCGGCGGCGCGCTGCGTCAGATCGATTCCGGTTTCGACCGGGCTGAAGGTGACACCGCGGTCTTCGGAGCGGAACAAGCGCCCGAACGCTTTCGAGGCGAGGATGCGCGCCGGCTGGAACGGGTCATAGCGCGCCGGCCCCACGCGTTCGCCCGCCCCAAACACCGTCCGCCACGCGACCGGATCCAGCGTCGCCTCGAGCGCGCCCACTTCGGTCGATGCCAGTAGCCGCGGCGCTGCGTCTGTCGAAAAGTCGAGCGTCGTGACGCCGGCGATCGCGAGGCCGGCATTCCGTGTGACGGGATTACCCCACCCTGCGTCTATTCGGGCGACCCCGAACCGCCCGGCAATCAACGCTCCATCCGCGCGCAACACGATGCGATGCACGCCGCGCGGCGCACCCTGGACTTCCTGCCAGGTCGTACCGCCGTTGCCAGTTGAGTACAGTCTTTCGCCGCCGAGCAGCAACCGTGCATCGTTGACCGGATCGATGGCCAGCGCATGAGCGAAACCACAACTGACTTCACCAGGGCAGAAACCGGCCGGGACAGACAGGCTTGTAAACGTTCCCCCACCGTCGGTCGACTTCAGCAGCAGCGCCCGGGCGGTGTTGTTGAATGTGCCCAACACCTGTACCGTGGCGTAAAGCAAGCCCGGCGTCTTCGCCGACACGACGACGGAGGACGTACCCGCACCGTAGATGTCGGCCGCCAGCAGCGGCCACGGCGCTGCGAGCGTCCACGTCTCGCCGCGATCGACGCTGCGCAGCAAGCCGGTCCGCGCCGACGCGTAGCCGACATTGGCGTTCAATGGATCGGCCGCAATCGTCGACACCGCATGCCCTTCAATCGCAGAAGCAAACGAAGCACCGCCGTCGTGGGACAGCCGAATGCCGTGGTCGGTGGCCACCACTACGCGCTGCGACTCCCCAGGCCAGAACAGCACCGACGAGATGAATGCGCCGGCGAAGTTGGTGGTTTGCGTCGACCAGCTGCCGCCGCCATCGGTGGACCGCAGCAACCCGATTCCGGCCTCGGCAGCACCGTTGTCGCTTAGCCGGCCAGTGCCGGCAATGATGTGGCCTGGATTCTGTGGATCGATCGCCAGGCTGCTCACCGGCACTGACGCCAGCCACAACGTCAAGCCGCTCCACATCGCGGCGCCATTCACCGAGTGCCACAACCCGCCGGCCGGGGTGCCCAGGATCACCCGCGCAACATTCGAAGGATCGACAACGATAGCGGAGACACGACCGCCGGCGTTTGGCGGGCCGATGTCTTCCCACCGCGGCTGCTGCGCCGTAATGTTCCGCGCCGCGCATAGGAACGCGAGCATGGCCGCCGCGACCATCTGCGCGCGAGGGCGCCGTGTCCGCGTCTGCTTCACGTTTGCTTTCATCATTTCCGCTCCGCCACCACGCTCGTCACGCTCGACGCCGGCAGCACGATGCTCATCGGGCTGCCCGGCGCACAGGACGTCGGCTGCGGCCGAATCGTCGCACCGGTCGTCGTTGTCCTGGTGAGTTGCGATCCGTTAATCGCGGCCGCGGACGACGCCGACAACACCAGGCAGTCAACGCGGCCCATCGTGAAACCGGATACCGACAGACGCGTCGTCACCGCGGCATCCAGGTTGCGGTTGATGAGCATGACCGACAGCCGCCGGCCATCGGCGCTGAGGCTGGCACGCGTCACCACTTCGGGCGCATCTTGCTGCGCGTGAATCAACCCGACGGCCTCCGATGCGAAGGACCGCGTCGTGGTGGTCACCGGAACGATACGCGGCTCGAAACGCGATCGATACATTGCGAACACGTGGTAACTCGGCGTCCTCACCAGACCGCGGTCGGTGTCGGTCAGCAGGCTGCCGTACCACTTGTGAACGGGATTGGTGTAGGTCGCCATCACCACGCGTGGGTTGCCGAGCATAACGTCGAGGACCGACGCCGTGTACACGGCCGCGGCCATCGTCCGGGATTGATCGGCATAGATCGCGGTCATGTCCGGCCTGCCGCTGTAGCCGAACAACGGGCCCCACTCAGTGATCGCGATCGGCAATCCACGCGTCGCCGCATTGCGGTCAACGAGGTTGGCAATTGCATCGAGATCCTCGGCCGTCTGCTGTGGCGCGGCATACATCGCCCTGTAGGCGCGCGCCCGCGCGCCGGCATCTTCGAAGCGATTGGAATCGTTGATGATCACAGGCGCGTAGGCGTTGTGCACCGCCACGAAGTCCGCCGGGGACCGCAGCGCCGCCAGCATCTCTGCGGTCCACTGGCGTTGCGCGTTGGGGGCCAACGGAAAGGCTCCGTTGTCTACGTGCGCGATCAAGCCCACCTTCGCGTCGGGCATCACTGCGCGGATGGCGTCGCGGAACTTCGGGAAATCCTGCGCGTATTGGCGTCCCGGGCGCGAGATGCGTTTGCCGTTTGGTTGATCCTTGGTTGGGTCGGCGAGATAGATTTCGTTGCCGACTTCCCAATACGGAACCTGGACGCCGGCGTCGCGGAAATACTGCGCCCAGGAGGCAGCCTGTTCCGGCCGGCCGGTACCGTAGTTCGCCGTAATCACCGCCTGCGCCGAGGTTTGTTTTAGCAACTCCGCAAATTCCGGCGATCCGAACAGCTGCGGCTCGGCCTTCTTGGTGAAGACATTTTCCGCGTTGGGCCGCTCTCCGCGCGGGCGCGCGCCGCTCTGCCAGTCGTAGTAATCGGCGTGAATGCCCCCGGGGAATCGGAAAATCGGCACCTTCAACTCCCGGAAGGCCTCAATCACTTCTGTTCGCAAGCGGCCGGTGCCGCGCTCGATCACTCCGTTACCGGCCTCGGCCCACTCCAGGTGCATGCCGAACAGATGCGGGTTCCAGGTGTGACCAGGTTTGGTCGCGTCGATGCGAACGTCCGCCGTAGCGCCAGCTGACGCCGGATCGCCCGGTGGAGACGTCCGCGGGCGGTCGGCTGTCGATCGCCCCTCAGACTCGATGATCGCGAACGCATCGTCTACATATACACGGCCGCCACCCGGTCCCATGATCTGCAGGCCGAAGGAGACGAAGTCGGCTTCCTTGGGCACGTCGAAGACCTTGCTTCGCTCGACGTATTGCCCGTTACGAAGCTCCTGGTAGAAGTCGCTTTCGAATCTGATCGGTGTATACAGGGTGATGTTGACCGCGGCGCCGTCGGTACGGACCTTCGCGCCAAAGCGCACCCGTTGCCCGCGATACCTCGACGCATCGAGCACCTGGAACACCATGAACGCGTCGGCGCCGCTGGCACCCTTGCCCTGTGCCGACAGTTCGAGCGCCGCAGCGCCGGAGGCGACGGGATCGCGCACGATGCGGGCGCGGCCATTGCGGCCCTGTTGCGACCAGCCGGACAAGCCGTCCTGCTCGAACGATGGGTTCTGCAGTTCGCTGTTTGCACCGCGCTGCGCCGCCGCCAGGTCGCCGGGCGCAACGTCGCCGCACCCGGAAATCGCCACTACGGCCAGAAGCAGAACAATCGATCTGGTCTTCACTGACACACCTCACGATAAAGCGCTCGCACCTGGTGGGTCATAACGTCGAGCGTGAAAGCTTCTTCGAACCGCGCTCGCGCCGCCGCCGCGTGACACCGAGCGCGATCAGGATCGGCGAGCAAGCGTTCGATCGCTGCCGCCAATGCCGCCGGATCATCGGGTTCGACGAGCTCGGCGTGTTGCGCCGTGACGGCATCGCGGCAACCCTGCACGTTCGTCGTCACCACCGGGATTCCCGACGCCATGTACTCCAGCAACACCAGCGGCAGACCTTCCCACCGCGACGACAGCACACCAATTGAAAACCATCGCATGGCCGCGACGCCAGGGGTGCAATCGGTCACCCAGCGCAGATCGCCGCGAAATCCACGCGCCTCAGCCAGCGCTCGCAATTCCACCTCGAGCGGCCCCACCCCGACGATGGCAAACACGACATCACGGCGCGACCGACGCACGATCTCGATGGCCCGGATGAATGTGTCGACGCCTTTCTGCGGAACCAGCCGTGCGACAAGACCCACCACCCTCGTCCCCGCGTCGACGCCGAGGGCCCGACGGGCCGCCTCGACCGCGTCGGGCTGCGGTGCGCGGTGAGACATACCGTAATAAATCAGCCGCACCTTGTCGGCGGCGGCGTACCCTTGCGCGAGCAGCTGGTCGCGATCGCTGGACGACACCGGAATCACGGCGTCGGCGTGGCCTGCCAGCCATTTCTCCGCAGCGATGCGCGCGCGCTGCGTCAACCGGCCATGGTTGTGATGATGAAATCCATGCTGGTGGTAGACAAGCGGGACACGCCGGCCGAGCCGCCGCGCCAGCTCGCCGTAATAGGTCGCCAGCAGTCCGTGCGTGTGCAAGAGATCGATGCGGCGCGCGTCGATAACGCGCGCGAGCGCCGCCGCGCGATTCGGCAAATAACGCTTGTCGAACGGGATGGCATGGACCATCGCGCCGTGCCGGCGTGCCGCATCGACCAGCGGACCGCCGTCGCGGCACGCCAGATCGGTCGTGACGTCAGTGCCACGGAAGCCCTCGATCAGATGGCGCACTGCCGTTTGGCCGCCGCCAATCTCGGAGGTGTCGATCACGTGCAGCACGCGCAGGCTCATGACTGCCACCACAACACTGCCGGCGCCGCGTGCGTGGCGCGGTCATGGATCGCACGGCGTGCCCGCCATGCCGGACCGAGCTCGCCGATTAGGTCGACGTACGCCTTCAGCACTTTCGGTGCCCGCAACGCCAGATAGAGAACGCGCGCCAGCTCGAACGGCAACAGCCAC
>DASVFC010000516.1:0-7608 GCA_036380235.1 Vicinamibacterales bacterium | reverse complement strand
GAGATCGACAGCACCGTCGCCGTTGAAATCGCCCGGCTGCACGAAGCCGGCGCCGACCGGGCCAAGGATCTCAGTGGCGGGAGCGAAGCCACCGTTCTGATCATTCAGCAACAGCATCAGATTGTTCGGCCCGCCGCCGGAAATCGTCGTGACGGCGAGATCTGTCCAACCGTCTTCATTCACATCGCCAACTTCGCGCAGTCGTCCGACGACGTTCGGAACCGGGATCGTCACCGGCGCGGCAAGCCCGCCGAGGCCGTCGCCGTACAGGACGGCTATGGTCCCGCCGTTAGTGTTCGGGACGGCGACATCGAGTCTGGAATCGCGATCGTAGTCCCCGGTGATGACGTTAAAGGGGTTCGGGCCGGCCGGGAACGCTGTGGCTGCGCCAAACCCACCGTTCCCGTCACCAAGCAACAACGCGACGTTTGAGCCACTCGAGCTGCCGACAACCACGTCGAGATGCGTGTCGGCGTTGAACAAGCCCTCCTCGATCGTCGTTCCCACGACCGACGCCGTGGAGAACGGGCTTCCGGCGGCGGGCGCGAAGTTACCGAGGCCGTCGCCCAGCATCACATGCACGCCTGCCGAGACGTTCAACACGAGATCCAGGTGGTCGTCGTGGTTGACGTCGACAGCAATCATCGCGGTCGTGCTGGACGGAAGCGCGATTGGCTGCGGCACGGCAAGGGCACCGCTGCCGTCGCCGAGCAAGAGCGCGGCTTGATTGAACGATTGACTCGAAGAGACAACATCGACGTTGCCGTCCTCATTGAAGTCACCCGTGACAACCAGGCTGGAACTGATGGACCCGACCGAGTAGAACGTCGGGCCGACGAAGATGGGGGTCGCGCACGGCGCAACCGTCCCGACCAGCACCGAATCCTGTGCGACATTGTTCGCGTCGTTCGGATCCGGAACCGCCAGGCTCGTGACGCTCGCGGTATTTTCAATAATTCCTGACACCGTCGGAATGACCGTGACGGTAACGCTCTGGCTGGCGCCGCTGGGCAAGTTGCTCAACTCGCAGCTGAGTTGCACACCTACCAAACCGCAGCTGCCGGTGGTGCTGACGAACGTCACGTCGTCCGGCAAGATGTCCGTCAGCCACACCTCGGCGGCGGTAGCCGGCCCGTGATTGGTGACCGTCAGTGTGAACGTGAGGTTCTGCCCCACCACCGGCGACGGCGGGCTGTGCGTCTTGATGATGGAAAGATCCGCCAGGTTGGTGACGACGCCAGTGACCGTGGTCTGCTCCACGGCCTGGTTGTTCGCCAGATTGGGATCCGGCGTCGTCGAAAACACCTGCGCGACGTTGGCGATGGTGCCGGCGGCGCCAGGGGTCACCGTGATTGAGACGCCAACGCTGGCGCCTGAGGCAAGATCACCCAGCGCGCAGCTGACCACGCCGCTGGTCTCGACACATCCAATCGTGGATCCCGCAGGCACGAACGTCGCAAGCGGCGGCAACGCATCGATCAACTGCGTTCCGAAAGCCGTGTCCGGACCGTTATTCGTGACGACGAACGAGTAGGTAAGTGAGCCGCCCACGGCGACGGGATCGGCCGCGTCCTGCTGCGTCACCGCGAGGTCCGCCAATTGCGTGGCCCAGATCACCATCGCGCCATCAATCGCTGCGGTGTGCGACGGGCCATCGCCGGTCGACAAGAACGGATCGGTGATGTGCACCGTCAAGGTGTTCGCGTCGACCGCCGTATCAACGGCGCGAATGTAGAAACCGGTCGTGGGCTCGCCAATAAACGCGGGCTCGCTCAGCGTGAGCGGCATCGGCGTGCCGGGGCCGGCGATGGTGAGCCGGGTCACGTGCGGCGGGAAGTTCTGGAACTGCACGTTGTCGAAGCGAACGAACGTGCCGTCGGCCATCGACAACGGCGCGTAGTCGAGGACGAGGCTCGCCACGTTGAGTCCGCCGACCGTTACTGCAGCACCGTTGCCGAGGATGCCCGGCGTGAATGGCAGCCCGTTCGGCACGACGAGGGAGCCATCGACGGTCAGCGGGAAGCCGCTCAACGCCAGACCACCTTCGTGCGTGAAGTTGCCGGTGATGTGCAGCGGTCCGGTCAACGTGACCGACGCTCCTTGCGCGATGCGGAAATTTGACACGGTGCCTTGCACCGTCGCATCGAGGCTCGTCATCACCACCGAGCCGTCACCGATGATGGTGTTGCCGGCTTGCAGATCACCATTCACCGTCAGCGTGAACCCGCCAGTGTCGATAGTGGCACCGTTGCGCAGGAACAGGCTGCGCACCGCAACGTTGGCCGTGAGCTGCACCGTCGCCGGGCCGACAATCAACACATCGTCTCCCGGACCCGGCACGCCGGGCGGGGTCCAGTTGGCGGGGTTCGACCAATCGTTGTCCACGCCCGCCCACGTCCGGTCGATGTCGGCGAGCGCGGTGATGACGATCGACATCGCTTGCGACGCGACGTTCGGTGGCAGCGCGCTGTCGGTGACCTGCACCGTAAAGTCAAAGGTCCCGGGCGTGGTCGGCGTTCCAGTAATCAATCCGGTGTTGGGATCGAGCGACACGCCCGGCGGCAGGGTTCCCTGCGTAATCGCCCAGCTTCTCGGATCAACACCGCCTTGCGTGGTCACCGTGGCGGTGTAGCCTAAGCTGGTCACGCCATCAGGCAGGTTTGCCGCGACAACGGCCAATGGCTCGGCGATGGTCACGGTGAAGCTGCGCTGAACTGTCTGCGGCGGCGTGGCGAAGGACGTGAACTGTACCGTGAAGTTGTATGTGCCCGGTGTGGTCGGCACGCCGGAGAACAATCCTGCCGGCGACAGATTCACGCCGGGCGGCAACTGGCCGGCGACGATCGACCAGGTGCCGGGCACACTCGCGTACAGCTGCTGACCGTAGTTGCCGCTCAGGAAGATCGCGTCGGCGAGCTCAGGCACGGCAATGGTGGTGGACACGGCGGCCGGCGGCGCAGGCGGCGGCTCGCCCGGGATGATTTCGTCGGTGTTGACCGATTGCGAGACCGCTGCCGGCGTCACCGCCGCAGCCGGGCTGAACGTAATTTCGTCGTCCTTGTCTGGATCGAAGGCGCGCACGGTGACAAACACTGTTTCTCCCGGCGCCAGCGCCACCGTCGCGTTCTCGATCGCGGGATTCTCGATGGCGGGATTTTCGATCGCCGGATTCTCGATGGCCGGCGCCGCCGGATTCTGCACCGCGAAGGCGGGCGTCGTGATGTTGACCAGGATGTTGTTGTGCAGCTGGACCTTCAGCTCGCAGTTGGGCGACGCCGCCGGCGTGGTGTAGGGCTTGTGGATGATCAGTTGCGTCAGGATGCCGTTTGGCACCGCTTGATTGAGCAACAGCTTCACCGAGTAGACCGCCGCGGTGTTGCCGTCGTTGGTCAGCTCCCAGGTCGTGTCGGAGATCGAGCCGTTGGCCAGCGTGGTGTTTTCAATTGCCGGATTTTCGATCGCCGGGTTCTCGATCGCGGGGTTTTCAATCGCCGGGTTTTCGATCGCTGGATTGATGATGCCCTGGTTGGCGACGGTCACGTTCTCGATCGCCGGATTCTCGATCGCCGGATTCTCGATCGCCGGGTTCTCAATCGCCGGGTTCTCGATCGCGGGGTTGATCCGGGGGTTGTACACCTCCACCGACTGAATGTCTTTGTTCTCGATGTCAGGGTTTTCGATCGCCGGATTCTCGATCGCCGGGTTGGTCGGGTCGCCATTGATCACGATGGAGGATCGCAGCCCCCCGGGCAGCAGCACCGGTGCGCCGGGCGCGCTGATTTCCGACACGTCGATGGTCACGCGCGCGGTCGGGTCGGTCGAAGTGACATAGGCGGTTCGCGCCACGCTCGACAGCCGCGGAATCGACACGTCCAGCACCGTCAGCGGCGGATCGAATTGGCGAAAGGACGCCTGCCCGCCCACCGGCTGATCGAGGATGGTCAGGCGGTAGGACCGGGGTTCGGTGGTGGTGTTGCGGATCATCAGGGCGAATCCGCGTTGGACCTCCCCCAGCGTCTTGCTGTTGCCCAGCGCCCCGGCGAGCAATCCCGAATCGAACCGCGCGCTGAAGATGTCTTGATTGCGCGTGCCGGTCTGCGTCGGCACGCATTGCGGGAGCACGACGCTCGGGTCGTACGTGCTGGTCGTGCCGCGTGCCGCTGAATTGGGCGGCGTGTAGGCCGTCAAATCGCCGTTGACCCCGGCGCGCACGTTCCGGTTGTCGGTCCACACCGCGTAGCCGCCGGCCCCGGCAGCGCTCGCTTCGATATTGAAAGCCCACGTGCCGTCGGCGTTGGCCCGCATCGTCGGGGCCGTGACCAGATCGATGTAGTCACCCATGAAGGGCACAGTGCCCTGCCGGAAGAGCGTCAAGTTCGGAGGATTGAAAGTGAGCTGCTGCGACACACCCGTGCCAGGCATCACGCCGAAGGCGTATTCGGACAGTTGCGTCGATTGAAACACCGGTGCGGATCCTGGATTGGCCTGCGCGAGCCGGACGTCCATGGTGTGCCGCGGCGTCGGGATCGGCGCGGTCAGGATCGGAATCTCGTCGACGAATCGTCCGAACTGTTGCGAGACGTCTTCGCGCAGGTCGTAATAGACCATCGACAGCCTGCCGGCGCCGAAACTGAGCGACGGCATCAACTGATGGCCGAAGCGGTTCGGTTCGTCAATCGGATATGGCGCGCTCCACGCGGTGCCATTCGTCGATGTCGACATGACGATTCGCGACTCGCCAGACACGGTGGCATTGGTGGTCGCATAGCCACGCGAGGCCCACGCCAGGTAGATCCGCTCGGCGTCGGCGGCAATCGTCGGAAAAGCGTTCGATCGGAATGACCCGACCGAAGTGCCCTGATCAAAGGGATTGAGCCCCGACACGGTTGTCGGTGCGGTGAAGGTGACGCCGAAATCCGTGGAACGCGCGAACTGGATCACATCGGGCAACGCGCCGTTTCGGAATTCGCGCCATGCAACATAGACCGCCCCCGTGAGCGGGTGAATCGCGATCGTCGCGCCTTGCGGGACCCGCCGAACAGTCGAAAACTTCTGGCCCAGCCCCTTCGAGACAAATCCCAGATCGATGGCGTTGACGACGCAGTCCTGGTTGATGTCGGCAACGCGGTTGAATCCGGTCTCCCCACAGCGCCGCCCGTAGCTCGCCTTGATGATGTTCAAATCGCCGGAATCAGCAACGCCATCGTCATTGAGATCGGGATCGGCAACGTGACTCAGGTTGCGCGGGTAACTCCAGGTAGCGCCGCAATCGCGCGAATAACTGAGGAGGATTTGGGCCTTTTGATCCGACTCGGGACCGGTAAACGCGGTGTAGGCGACATAGATGCGCCCGCCGGGAAACGACTGCTCGATCACGCTGCCGTCAGATTGCGGAATCTGAAAGGAGCACATCGAGGAGTTGGCGCGCGGCACATCGACGCCGATCCATTGCTTATCGAGAAACCGCGCGCCGGGATCGCTGTCGACGAGGGTGGTTCGAACATAGGCAATCGGATCGCCGGTCTCGCGGTTGTTCAAATCCATGAACGTCGAGACGAACACGGCGCTCGCTAACGGCGAAGTGGCGCTCTGCTCCACCTCGGCAGCTTCCGGCGTGGCTCGAACTTGAGCAGTTTCCTTTTGCGCTCGTGGCGCTTGTGTCTTCTGTTTTTTCGGCTGCCTGTTGGTCTTCCCTGTTTCGTTCTTTTCTGTCTTCAGCCGGGTCTGCTTGACTGTGTCGGTTGATGTCTTGTCTTTGGCGACCGCAGACGGCTGGCTCTTGTCGCCATCGCGCACTGCACTGCTCGCGCCGATCGGCACGGCGCGCTCGAACGCGATTCCCGAGTAATAGAACAGCCCGTTCGAGCCGGCGCGAACCACCGGATCAGCGCCGGCGTCAAACCCTCGAAGCGGCGTCGGAGTGTTGGATGGGTCCTGCGGGTAGCCAGGCAGCAGCGTGCTCGTCCATGTTTGCCCGCCGTCGAGCGACTTGAACACGCCGAGCCACGCATCGCCGCTGGGTTTCGTTTCGGGTAGCCCGGGCAGATCCACCGTCCGATAGTCGTTGGCGCCTGCGAGCAGATGCAGGTCGTTCCGCGACGAGACGGCAATCGAGGGCTCGTTCTGTCGCTGCAGGAAGGGGTCACCGCCGGGCCAGTCGGTGCCCGCGACCATATTGACGTTCTTGCCGGGGACCACTTGGGCCGCAATATGGGATGCGGCCGTCGCGAGTGTCAGCGCCACGGCGAGCGCGGTCGCGACCCGATACCGCGATCCGGTACTGAAATACCTCGTCCGCCGATGAGGGAGCATAGGTGGAGGCGGTCGCTTGTATCACAACGGCGGCGGAGGGACAACGACTATTCGTGATTCTTTGGTGCACAGGAGGCCTTTAGCCCCCGTTTTCTAGCGGTGGTCCGCGCTCCCCTTACCGGCAGCGAGTAGGATCTCAAGACGCAAACTATGGGACAGGCATCTCTGCTGCCGCGAAAGGTATTTGTCTTCTGCCTGTTAGGTGCTTTATGCCTGGCCGCCGCCGCGCCCGGCGCGGCGCAGTGGAAGCAGGCAGCATCGGGTTACGGGTTCGCGTTTCCGCGCGACCATGCGAGCCATCCGGATTACAAGATCGAGTGGTGGTATTACACCGGTAACGTCAAGACGCGCGAAGGTCGGCGTTTTGGGTACCAGTTGACGTTCTTCCGCGTTGGCATCGAACATTCGCCGGCGAATCCGTCACGTTGGGCGATCCGCGATCTGCACATGGCGCATCTCGCGGTCAGCGACCCCACGGCAAAGCGCTATCGCTTCGCAGAAAAGCTCTCGCGTGGCGGGCCAGGTCTCGCCGGCGCGGACACGCATCGCTACAACGTATGGAACGACGATTGGACCGCGATGCTCGACCTCGGCGAGGACGCCGGCGGTGGCAGGCGCGAGCGTCACCTGTTGCGCGCCGCCAGCGCACAAGCCGCGATAGAACTGGTCCTCGATCCAGGCAAGCCGCCGGCGATCAACGGCATCAATG
The DNA here is from genome assembly GCA_036380235.1 of Vicinamibacterales bacterium. Taxonomy (GTDB): domain Bacteria; phylum Acidobacteriota; class Vicinamibacteria; order Vicinamibacterales; family UBA2999; genus 12-FULL-67-14b. The sequence goes on along the minus strand of DASVFC010000516.1, from coordinate 587 downwards.
GCATCAGCCAGAAAGGCGCACAAGCCGGCAACGCGTCGCATTACTACTCGCTGACACGCATGCCAACACGCGGGCGCATCACTGTCGATGGTCAAGTCTTCGATGTCGAGGGCGAGAGCTGGATGGATCATGAGTTCGGCACCAGCTTCCTCGAGCCGGAACAGCGCGGCTGGGACTGGTTTGCGATTCAGCTCGCCGATGGCCGCGAGCTGATGCTGTATCAATTGCGCCGCGCCGACGGCTCACGCGATCCGCGATCGAGCGGCACGCTCGTCGATCGAGCGGGCAAGACCACGCATCTCGCGAACGCGGACTTCACGCTGGCGCAGGGCGCCGCGCGGTTCACCTCGAAGAATGGAGCGGTTTACCCGCTCGAATGGAAGGTGTCGGTGCCGTCGCAGCAGATCGAACTCACCGTGACGACGCCGATGCCGGACCAGGAGTTGTCGCTGGAGAGGTCAACCGGCATTGCCTATTGGGAAGGGATGATCGACGTCGCCGGAACAGCAGCCGGGACTGTTGTGACCGGTTCCGGCTACCTCGAAATGACCGGCTATCACGGCAGTCTAGGCCGAGTGTTGTCGGGG
>DASVFC010000515.1:0-3386 GCA_036380235.1 Vicinamibacterales bacterium | reverse complement strand
CGGCGTTCGCCACGGCGTTGGAGCTGTCGCCGGACCTGCCGCTCGCGCATCGCTATCTCACGCACTGGGAAGCCGAACATGGGCGTGCCGGCGACGCAATTGCCCGATTGATGAAACATGCCGTCACCAACCGCCACGACGCGCAATTGTTTGCCGGCCTGGTGCACGCGTGCCGCTACGCCGGCTTGATCGACGCCTCGCTCGCCGCCCACGACGAGGCGATGCGCCTCGATCCGAATGTGGCGACCAGCGTCGAGTACACCATTGCCCATCTGCCCGGCGGCGCGAAACGCGCAGCGCTGATGACCACGTCGAGGGTCGGCGGCCTCGATGGCGTGTTCCCGGCGGTGATCCTCGGGGATCCGGACGACACGCGCGAAGTGCTGAAGACCATCACGATCGACTCGGTGCCGCCGGCGTTCAGGCGAAGTTATGAAGCGGTGATCGCCTTTGCAGAGCGGCGAACCGCGGACATCATTCCGGCAGTCGAGGCGGCGATCGCGGTGCACGTCGATCCGGAGGCGCTGTTCCTCTTCGGCATGCTGCTGCTGCGAGCCGGCGCGACCGAGCGCGGACTGCAGGTGATCGGCGGCGCCGTGCGTGCCGGTTACACGCCGGCGACGACGCTGCGCGACAACGATGCGTTCGCCGGTCTTCGGGGTAACACCATCTTCCTGTCGATCGAAAACGAAGCGTGGGACACGCTTCGCGCCAATCAAGCGCAGTTCGAGAGCGTTGGTGGGCCGGAACTGCTTGGGATGCCGCCGCCGACGAGATTGGACGGCCGGAGGTAACGGTGGGGGGCGGACCCGAACGTCCGCCCCTCCGTCTTTGGTTACTTCGGCACCGGCTTAAGCGCCGGGAACAGCGTGCCGTTGCCGACCATTGTCTTCACGAGGCCGGGAACTTTCGCGACCACGGCGTTGGCCTGATCGATCAAGCCGGGAAGCTGCGCCTTGATGTCGCGAATCTGCATGAGCTGCGTATTCGTCGGCGTCGCCGTTGCGGCCATCACCTGGCCCTTCATTTGCCCGATGCGGCCGCGCAGATTTTCAGTGTTGCCGCCGAAGCCGCCGCCACCACCCTGCTGGCCGAGCCCCAGGCGCCGTCGCGCCGCTTCGAACTCCTTGACCACGTTGTCGAGCTCCTGCTTCACGTTCGGCGCCAGCGTTTGGTTGCGCGTCTGCTGCTGCAACATCTGCACCTGCGCGAAGCCGTTCTGCACCATTTCGGCCACGTCGTTCGCCTTCGCCTGCAGATCGTGCAGCTCGCGCGCGGTGTCGAACCACATGCGGCGATCGGTGTCGGTGATCTGGATCTGCGCATCGCCCTTCACGGCAACGTCGATCGTCTGCACATCGCGGCCGTTGACGTTGAGCGTCGCGCGGTAGGTGCCGGGCAGCACATACGGACCGTTGTTGCCGCCGGCGCCGCCGAAGCCGCCACCACCGCCGGGACCGCCAGCTGCGGCCGCCGGCGCGCCCGGAGGCGGCGGCAGCGGCCGGAGCGGCTGCACGCGAAGGTCCCACTTCACGATGTTGAGCCCCGCCTTGTTGCGATCGCGGACATCAGTGCCGGTCAACTCGCGAACGGTGTTGCCGCCAGAATCCTTGATGACGAACTTCACATCTTTCGCATCGGACTTGAGCCGGTACGCCAGCGTCGCGCCCGGCGCCGGATTCTGGCCGAGGAACAGGCGATCGCCTTCGAAGCCCTTCATCTGATCGTTGGCGGCATTCATGATCGTGCCACCCTCGGACGAGAACACGAACGCTTCCGCGCTTTCTGACTTGGCCCACTCCTGGATCGGCGACACGTCGTCAAGAATCCAGATGCCCTTCGAGTGACTGGCGAGGATCAGATCGTTGTCGCGCGGATGCTGCTTGATCTCGTAAATCGGCATCGTCGGCAGGTTGGCCTTGAGCCGCGTCCACTGTCCGCCGCGATTGAGGCTGACCCACAACCCGGTCTCCGTTCCGAGATAGAGCACGTCCGGGTTGCGGCGGTCCTCGGCAAGGCCGCGGGCGACTTCACCCTTCGGCAGGTTGCCGGCAATCGATCGCCACGTCGCACCGTAATCCGTGGTGGCAAACACGTAGGTGTTGAAGTCGCCGCCGCGATGACCGTCGAACGCGACGTATGCGGTGCCGGCTGCGGCACGCGATGGCAGCACGTCTGATACATACGTCCACTTCGGCACGCCGGAAATTTTCGAGCTGACGTTCGTCCACGTCTTGCCTGCATCCTGCGTGACGCTGACGACACCATCATCGCTGCCGACCCAGACCACGCCCTGGCGTGCCGATGATTCCTCGAGCGTGACGATGTTGCCGAAGGAGCCGACGCCGTCGTGCTTGGCGATACGAATTTCCTTGTCGGCGACGCCCATGATCGAGAGCGTGGCGCGATCGGTATTGGTGGTGAGGTCGGGACTGATCGGCTGATACGAACGGCCGCGATCCGATGACTTCAACACCAGGTTGGCGCCGATGTAAATCGTCGCTGGATCGAACGGCGAGAGTTGCATCGCGGTGTCCCAGTTGAAGCGATACGGCGACGGTTCACCCGGCTTCAGCTCGGCCGGCTCGGGGCGGATCACCTGGCGCTCGTTGGTGAAACGATCGGTGCGGCTCATGCGGCCGTCCTGCGACTCCGCATACACGATGCGCGCGTCGGTTGGATCCATCAACGGCTGGAAACCGTCGCCGCCGCTGATCACATACCAGTTGTCGTTGTGGATGCCGCTGTTGGTGCGGACCGCGCTCGGCCCGCACCACGTGTTGTTGTCCTGCAGGCCGGCGCAGACGTGATACGGGGTCTGCATGTCGAACTCGACGTGATAGGCCTGCGCGCCGAGCAGGTTCGGCATCCACACCCAGGTGCCCGAGCGATCGTGCGAGATGCTGACGCCGCCGTCGTTGCCGATGATGATGTGGCGCGGATCGCGCGGGTTGATCCACATCGCGTGGTGATCGACGTGGATGCGCTCGGCGCCGTCGGCGCGGAAGGTGCGGCCGCCGTCATCCGACACGTGCAGCGAGACGCCAAGCACGTAGATGCGCGAATCGGTCTGCGGATCGATCCTGATCTGGCTGAAATACATCGGCCGCGGATTGGTGTCGCTCAACTTGCGCCAGTTGGCACCCGCATCGTCGGTGCGGTAGACGCCGCTCTCACCAGGGGCGTCGACGGTGGCGTAGAGGATGTTGGGATTGGCACGATAGATCGCCAGGCCGATTCGGCCTTTCGCGCCCGCCGGCAATCCGGTTTCTATCTTCGTCCAGGTCTTGCCCGCATCGGTCGACTTCCAGATGCCGCTGCCGGGACCACCGCCGTTCATGCCCCACTGCGCGCGACGGCGCTGATAGGTTGCTGCGTACAGCGTC
>DASVFC010000514.1:0-2327 GCA_036380235.1 Vicinamibacterales bacterium | reverse complement strand
GCGGGAGAAGTCACCCGATGTTGCGGGAGTTTCGAAGAACTCTGCGGACCATCGGCGATCACCTTCGCCGTAACATGACAACTTCGCCGCGGCAAACGCTTCGTTATCAATTACCATTGAGACTGCGCAGCCATACCCCGGCCGTGACTCTTCAACGAGGTGCGTACTGATGGGTTTGACGCGCTTGCTGGTTCTTGGTGTGGTCTGCGGCCTGCTCGTGGCCTGTGACCGCGCGACCGCGACCGATCGCCCCGAAGCCGCGCCTTCCGCCGAACCGCAGCCGCAACCCCAGGCGCCGAGCGCGCTCGAGGAATTTCAGAAGAACAGCGTCGCGGTGATTGCCAACTACGTCCGCGCCAATGAGGTTCGAAAGGTGCAGCTAGGCGCCGGCAGCAGCCGCTTGGCCGGCTGGCTGAACACGGATATCGAACCGGGCGGAGATGGACTGGCCTACCTCGATGCGACGAAGCGGTTTCCGTTTGACGACGGTTCGATTCACTACATCTTCAGCGAACACGTGATCGAGCATCTGACGTATGAGGAGGGCAAGGCGATGATCGCCGAGGCCTTCCGTGTGTTGGCGCCCGGGGGCAAGATGCGCATCTCCACGCCGGACCTGATGCAGTTCATCGCGCTCTTCGATGACAACCTGAGTGCCGAGGCCAGGGATTACTTGGATGGCAAGGTGAGATGGCACGAGTGGCCGAAGGAGCCGAATGCCGCGGCGATCATCTTGAATCTGCAGATGTCCTCGTGGGGTCACAAGTTCATGTACGACTTTCCGACGCTGAGTGGCGCGTTGGCGCGAGCGGGGTTCATCAACCCGCAAGAATTCGAGGAGAACATCAGCAACGACCCGCACCTGCGCGATCTCGAAGAGCGCGATAGCGGCGTCACGGTGCGTTGGAGCAATTACGAGACGATGTCGCTGGAAGTTGAGAAGCCACGGGAGACTACGCGCTAGTCGATGCGCATTACCACACTGATGAAAACACCGGGCAGCATGATGCGGGTTGGCGTGATGCTGCTCGCCATGATCTATGGCGCGGGATGTAACAGCACGCCAAGCGCACCGACGCCGGCACCGTCGCCGCCGATCGCGGAACCACCGCAGCTCTCCTGCCCGGATGCAGTAATGGTCTCCGCCCGAACCAGCGGCGGCGCGGACGTCTCATACTCCGTTCCGGAAAGCCGCAATGGCCAGGGCACGGTTTCGGTGGCGTGCACGCCGCCGCCAGGCAGCCGGTTTCCGGTCGGCGTGACGACCGCCGAGTGCGTGGCGACAGATTCATTGAACCGAACGGGTTCATGCACGTTTTCCGTCACCGTCGCCGCGCCGCCGCGGCTCCGCGCCTCGCGAATCATGGCGTTCGGCGACAGCGTGACCCAGGGGCAGACGATCACCAGCAACGATCCTTACGATCTGTCGGCGCCGCCGGCCACCGCGTATCCGACCGTGCTCGGGCAGCTGCTGTCGGCGCGCTACACCGATCAAACGATCACGGTGTTCAACCGTGGCAACCCTGGCGAGCAGGCGTCACGGGCGCTGTCGCGCTTCATCGCCACCTTCGCCGCCGACGCGCCAGACGCTGTGGTGTTGATGGAGGGCTACAACGACGTCGCGCAGGAGCCCAACGACGTCGTCGGGATCGCGAATGCGATTGCCGGCGTCACCGAACTGGCGGCGGAGGGGCGCCGGCGAGGGGCGCGGGTCTTCATCTGCACGCTGGCGCCGAGCCGGCCGGGGCGGATCGCCATCCAGCGGTCAACGCTCGATTTCATCAACGAACGGTTGCGCCAGGTCGCGCGCAGCGAAGGCGCGGTGCTGGTCGACGTGTTCAACGCGCTGCTGCCGGAGGTCAATGCCAACGTCAGCATCGATGGCTTGCATCTGACACCGCTGGGTTACCGGCGCGTCGCCGAAACGGTGTTCGCGGCAATTCGCGCCGAACTCGAAATCAGATAGGGCACGACACAACATGAACCCAGGGTCCCAGCCACGATTCATCCCCGCGCTGGACGGCCTGCGCGGCATCGCGATCATCCTCGTGATGCTGCACCACTTCACCTACTACCGGCCGGAGTCGGGGATCGACGCCCATATCGGCAGCGTGCTGTTCTTCTTCTGGACCGGCGTCGATCTCTTTTTCGTGCTGTCGGGATTTCTGATCACCGGGATCCTGCTCGACACCCGCGGCAGCGAGCGCTATTTCCGCACCTTCTACGCGCGCCGCACCCTGCGCATCTTCCCGCTTTATTACCTGGTGCTGTTCATCGCCTTCATCGTGCTGCCGCCGTTTCCGGCGGCGAACGCGCTGCTGATCGGG
>DASVFC010000513.1:0-2077 GCA_036380235.1 Vicinamibacterales bacterium | reverse complement strand
GCCGGCTACCGGGTTACGCACGCTGTTCACGTCGCCGACGTCCGCCTTCACGCCTGCTTCTGTTGGACCGAAGGATTCATCCGCGGGATATCCGTCCTGGTCGCCGGACGAAAGGCAAATCGCCGTGGAGATTAAGGACGGCAGCTCGACGCATGCCGGCGTGATTGATACCGCAACGGGCCAATTGCGGCAACTGACGCGTGAACGGGGTCACACCTGGGTGCGCAGCTGGTCGCCTGACGGCCAAAAGCTGGCCGTCGCCGCGATGCGAGATGGGCGGTGGAGCCTGCGATGGATCGACGCGGCGAACGGGCAGGAAGGGTCGCTGACGTCACCCTACCCTCCCGCCACCTATTTGCGCTATCCAGAGTGGTCGCCGAAGGGCGATCGGATGGTCTTCGAACGCGGCGTCAGCCGCGGCAACATCTGGATGATCCCGATCGACTAGACCATCGAAAGTGACGCGGGCAGCCCGAGGAACTCGCCGTAGCAGTCCGCCGCGCTCGCTACCGCTCGCGACTGTGCCGGCGTCAGTTTGTTGTACGGCGCCACTTCCACGAGCACCGAATTGCCTTTGAGCGTTCCCGTCCAGCTGCCGGCCAGGCGGCCGTCAAGCACGAGGTGATGCGCAAATGCGCCGTTGGTTCTGGCCACGATGTTTGCGGCGCGCTTCGAATCAACCACACCGCCGCGATCCTTGTAGGCAATCAGGTACTCGTCGTAGTTCGGCAACAACAACGCGGTGGATCCTTTCGAAGCGGACACCTTCCTCGGTGTGGCGCTCCAGTACTCGCGGCCGTCAACGGTGTTCTTGTGCAGTTGTGATCCAGCGGCCTCGAGGCCCAGCTTTACATCCTTGACCGTCAATCCGGACCACCACACGAAGTCGCGAACGGTCGCGGGCCCGTGGCCGGTGAAATATCGTCGCGTCAGCTCCGCGATCGCGTCCGCGCGATCGCGAGATCGTGCCCGCGGAGCGCGTTCCGACAGCAACGCATACGTGAACTGCTTGCCGCGGCGCGGGCCGCTACAGATCACGCCGTCGAGCTCGGCGTGCATCATGATATAGGCCAGCTTCAACCCCTCGGCGGGCACCTTGGCCTTCTTCAGCGCTATCGCCAACTCGGCGCGGGTCTGGTAGTTCTCACCCTCGAGGACGCGCGCGATCATTGCGCAACTGCGCGCGAACACCTTCGCATCCAGGCCAGCCTGTCGGTAGTAGTAAGCGTTAGCGGCGTGGACGCGCGGTGCGCTCAACCCCACCATCCACTTGATATCGTCGTTGGCAACGAAGTGCCATGTCGGCCGCAACACATGAGTGCGCAGGATGGTGCCGGTGTTGAACGCCTCTTCGACGGCATTGCTGTCGCAGCCCGGCGCGCGCAATCCAATGGCCCACTTCGCGGCTGTAAAGTCCTGTGCTTGCATCGCGCCCAGCCACGACACTACCTGCGCCGGATCGAGCCGGCGGGAACGAGTCAAATGCTGGTTGCGAAGCCGCTCGGAAATAATCTCTGCAGCGGTAGCGGCCATCGAGGTAATGCAGACGAGGGCGGCGAAGCCGCCGCCTCGTCTGCTGCTGACTTACTGATTCAGGGGAACCGCACTGTCAAACCGAACACGCAGTACCGTTCCTGCGGGCAGCTCGACGTCCTTGCCCTCGGTGGCGGCAATCACGCCGCCGCCGCCGATCAGGATGCCGGTAATAGCACCCTTCACGCCGCCAAGAATGCCACCGATGATCGCGCCGATGCCGGCGCCGGCGCCAATCCGCTCGGCTTCGCCCTTGATGCCTTCGCTCTCGAGCGCCTGCGTCGGATAGGCGCGGATGTCATACGTGCGGTTGTTCACGCGCAGGCGCGTGAACATGATCGTCAGCTCACCCTTGCGGTCGGTGCGGCTCGCGCTGTCAACCGAGGAGACGTAGCCCTCAATCGTCGAACCCGCCGGCACCAGCAGATCGTTGCCCTGATACAGGTCGACCATCGTCGTCGCCTCGACGCGATCCTCGACCTGCGCCGTCTCCGAATCGAGCGCGGTCAGCAGCCGGACGTCAACCTCGCTGCCAGACGGGATC
>DASVFC010000512.1:0-2231 GCA_036380235.1 Vicinamibacterales bacterium | reverse complement strand
GCAATATCGGGATGTGGTTTTCGCGGCGTCGCCAGCACGCGATCGACGTGACGCAATAACGTGCCGGCAAAATCGCGGGCTTCCAGGCGCGTCAGCGCCTCGTACTGGCCGTCGACTATGCGGTCGGTGAGCGCCGGTTCGTCCACGATCGCGTGGATCAGCGCCGCCATGTGCATCGGATCCTTGTTCGAATACAAAACGCCGGCGCCATCCATCGTGGCCGGTACCGCCGTGGCGGCGTAGGCCAGGACCGGCACGCCCATGTGGAAGGATTCGATCAGCGGCACGCAGTATCCTTCATGCTCACTGGCACACACGAACACGTCGGCGACTTCGTAATAGGCCGCCAGTTCCTCATCCGAGACATGGCCGATCAGGTGGACATCGCGCACGTCGAGCCGCGCGATCAACCCGTGCAGCATGGTGACGTAGCGATCGAAACCGGCGTGCGAGCCGACGAGCAGCAGGCGCGAGCGAGGATTGAAGAACGTCTTGTAGGCGTGGAACGCCTTGATCACATCCTCGAAGCGCTTGTTCGGGATGACGCGGCCGACAAAGAGCACGTTGACCCAGTCGTCGGCAAACGCCCCGGCCGTGAGGTAATTGGCCGGCCCCTGCAAGTGATCGAATCCTGGCACCACTTCGAGCACGCCGGTCGGGGAGAAGCCGAGCGCCTCGAGTTCCTGCCGGTTGTATTCGGAATCGCCGAGCGCCAGATCGCAGCGCGTCTTGTAGAGCGCAAGCTCGCGCCGGCCCCGGAAGCACAAGCGCACCAGCTCCTTGTTGACGTCGACGAAATATTCCGGCGGCGTGATGTTGTGGTAGATGAGCACCATTCGATCGGGCAAGGCATAGGCCAGGCGCGAGGCCCGCGAGCCAATCGAAAAATGGTGAATCAGGATGTTGTCGGGGTCGCTGACATCCCGCAGCTCGCCGTAGTGACGCGTCAGGTGCTCGACGCGCGACTCTGCCGTCTGGACGAAGATATCCGACTCGTAGCCGGCGCCGCGGAGGACGCGCTGAATGCCGAGGACTTCGTTGCCAATCGCGTCGCCATAGCCGAGCGTGGCCAGCACCTGATGGATCGCGACGGCCATCGTCAGCGCGCGCCGCCTCCGCCGCCGCCGGGCCGGCGGCCGCGGCGATGCCGTCCGCTGCGCCGCTGATCGCGGCCGCGTTGATTTTCCGCTCTAGGTTTTCGTTCGTCGGGACCGCTGCGATTGCCCTCCGCCCTCGGGCGTCGGCCCTCGGCGGCCGGCTTCACGCTTTCGGATTTCGACCGCTCGACCTGAGTGTCTGGGCGCCGCCCTTCAACGTTCGGTCTTCTGCTTTCCGGCCGCGACTCGTGCCGACGCTGCTGTGGCGCGGAGGAGAAATTCGACACTGCTGACGACCGAACCGCGCCCGCCCTGGGCGCAGTCGACGGGACGGCCGAAGGTTTCTCGCGCTCGGTGTAGGCGCCCACCGGCAGGGCCTTGACGAGTGAGTCTGCGGGCGGCAGGTCGCGGCGGCGGCGGCGGAACCAGTTCGGCAACGGCTCCATTGTCCGTGACGCCGTCTCGCGCGACAGCTGGTTCAGCATGTCGACGTACTTCTTGACGATCACCGGCCACGAGTAGTGGCGCTCGAAGAACAGGCGGCCGTTGCGCCCGAGCGCCGCTTGCAGGCTCGGCGTCGTGTCGATGGCGCGCAGCGTTTCGGCGAACTCCTGGTAATTGGCGTAGAACAAGCCGGCGTTGCTGCGCAGGCACTGGCCCTGCAGCACGTCGCACCTGGCATTGGCGAGCACAGGCTTGCCCATCGCCCATGCTTCGAGCGCCACCATCGACAGGCTCTCGAGATACGACGGCATGATCAGCACTTCTGCCGCGGCCATCGCGTCGTACTTGTCCTGGTCGTCGACGAAGCCGAGATGATGAATGCGTGGATGCTTAGGGATCGGCACATGCGCTGTACCGACTAGCACAAGGTGCATGCCGTCGACCAGCGACGCGCTGTAATGCTCGAAGAAATCGAAGAGCTCGACGCAGCCTTTGTTCTCGTCGATTCGGCCGACATAAATCGCGAAGCGATCGCGAATGTTGAACTTCTGACGGAAGCGCCCCGCATTCGAGCGTTCGGGAATCTCCGATCCGACACCTACCACCACGCCGGGAACCGACTCGTTCTTCGCCACCCCGTGGATCAGCGCGCGCTCTTCGTGCGAGTTGTACATCAACGCCCGAACGCCG
>DASVFC010000511.1:0-3603 GCA_036380235.1 Vicinamibacterales bacterium | reverse complement strand
TGTTGTGGCGCGACGAGGCGATTCGAGCCCTGGAAGACGTGGGACGCGACCGTGGCATCCGCACCAAACGCCGCAAGCTCGTGTGGGAACGGCTCGTCGAATGCCTGTCGATGGACGAGCTGCGCCGTGCGGTCCGTGAGGCGCTGAAGGTCCGACCCGAGCGGATTGCGGAACTCGCGAAGAAACGGTGATACAGGTAGAATCTGCGGCGGAGGATCCGCAGTATGTGTCGTCTCCTGTGTTGCGCCGTGATCGCGCTTTGTTTGGTCACACCCGCATCGGCCCAGCTCGAAAACGTCGGCAACCTCTCTTTCCCAACCTCAGCCAAGCCTGACGCGCAGCGTCATTTCCTGCGCGGCGTCGCCATCCTGCACAGCTTTGGCTGGAAACAGGCGATTGCGGAGTTCCAGGCGGCGCAGAAAGCGCAGCCGGATTTCGCCCTGGCGTATTGGGGCGAGTCGCTTGCCTACAACCATCCGCTCAATTCGCAGATGGACTTCAAGGAACCGCGCGCGGTCCTCGCGCGGCTCGGTGCCGATCGCGCGGCGCGCCTCGCCAAGGCGCCCACCGATCGCGAGAAGGGCTTCCTCAATGCGGTCGAAGAGTTGTGGGGTGAAGGCGATTCACGCACCCGCCGCATCAACTACATGAACGCGATGGAACGGCTCTACAAGCAGTTCCCCAACGACGATGAGGTAAAGACGTTCTATGCATTGTCGATCCTGAGCGGCTCGACCGCGGTCGACGATCGCACCGGCCGCATGAATGTGAAGGCCGGCGCGCTGGCTATGGACGTGTTCAAGAAGAACCCAAGCCATCCGGGTGCGGTGCATTACATCATTCACGCCTTCGACGATCCGGTGCACGCGCCGCTCGCCCTCGAGGCCGCCCACGTCTACGCGAAGATCGTTCCGGCGGTATCGCACGCCGTCCACATGCCGACGCACATCTTCATCCAGCACGGGATGTGGAACGAAGTCGCCAACCAGAACATGCGCGCCTTCAACGTGGCGAAGGAACTGTGGCAGCCGGGCGACGTCCCGGGTGACATGGCGCACTCGGGCGACTGGGGCCAGTACGGCTTCCTGCAGCTCGGTGATTACGCCGGCGCGCGCGAGCGCATCCAGGCGTTCGAGTGGATGGCGGAGACCACCAAAATCCCGCGCGCCAACGGCGCGCTGGCGCTGGTGCGCGCCCGCTACATCATCGAGACCGAAGAGTGGAAGGTGCAGCCGGTGACCGAGAGCGCCTCGAACGAAACGATTCTCGCCAATGGCTTCAGCGCCGTGAAGACGGGTGATATGGCCACCGCGGAAAAGATGGAAGCGATGCTGGCGGCGAAGGCCAAGTCCGCCCCCGGTGCCGCGGCCGACGCGAATCCGCATGCCGGACACGGCGGCGCGCCCGCCCCTGCCGCCGCACCGATGGCTGGTGGTTCAGACGCCGGCAAGGGCGTTCGGATCATGCACAAGGAGTTGCAGGCGCTGATCGCGCAGACGAAGGGGCAGACCGATCAGGCGATCAACTTGCTCAACGAAGCAGTGCAGATCGAAGAGAGCATGCGTCCGCCAAACGGCGCCGCCGATCCGATCAAGCCGTCGCATGAATTGCTCGGCGAAGTGCTGCTGCAGGCCGGCAAGGCGAAGGAAGCGGCCGACGCGTTCGAGACCAGCCTGCTGCGCATGCCCAATCGCGCGCGGTCGCTGATGGGCGCGATCAAGGCCCACACCGCCGCCGGCAACAAGGTGCGCGCTGCCGAACGGCAGGCGACGTTGAACAGCTTCTGGAAAGGAAAGCCTTTCAGCGGCACTACCACCGACGTCGCCCGCTGACGCCGGCTACTGCGGGCGGGCGATCGACACCGCCTGCGCCCGCGTGTATGTGATGGTGACGACGTCGCCGACCTTCAGCCCGTCCAGCAGCTTGCGATCCTGGACGACGCGAAAGACCCGGCGATTGTCGAAGCCGTGATAGGTGACCGACGCCGTCGATACGTCGATGGCGTCGATCGTCACCACCATCTTCGTCTGCTGCATCACCCGCGCCGCATCGTTCTTCATCGTCTCGAGCTGATCGGCCGGCGTCACCTGGGGCGGCGTCATGCGCTCACCAGGCGTGAGCTCGACGATGTACGAGTCGTAATAGCGGATCACCACCAGGTCGCCGCTGTTGAGATCGTTGAAGATCGCGAGGTCTGGACCGGCGTAGATCGGTGCCGACACGACTCCAGCCGAGGTGATCGTGATCGTGCGCCCCGCGCGATCGATGCGATCCACCTGGCCCGCCACTTCGAACACCTGCCTGGTGATGCTGGCGGGCTCCTGTAGCAGCAACGCAAGCACGATCCACACGGCCGGCATGCGGCCGATTCTACCAGCGTTAAAGCAGCGTCACGAGTCGATCGAGGGCGCGGTTCAGCCGCTCGTTGGTGTCCGCGCTGATCGGATCACCATGCTCCGACCATCGCGACAGGTCGAGAGCCACCATGTGCTGTGGGCCCATCATGAAACTCTTCAGTCCCAGCACCGAGCGTTCGGCCGGCCAGCGCAACAGCACTTCGGTGCCGGTATCGCAGAGCAGGTCGCCGTCTGATGGCGCATCCGGCGGCAGCCACTTGCTGCGGCCGTCAGCGGTCACGTATAGCGCGTGCAGGCGCTGGTGCGGATCCGCGGCCGGCCGCATCAGGATGGTGCGCCGCCGCCGCAGCTCTGGATAGCGCTCGAGCCACGTTTTCATCGTCGTCAGCGCGCATTGCCAGCCGGACTCGGTGTCCTTGAAGCTGCGATCTTTCTCCGGCTTCTCGGAGAATCCGGAGTTCACGAGGTTCACCACCGTCGCGTCGCCGTCTTTCTCGATCGTGATCTCCATCAGGTAAGGGAGACCGTCGGGGCCGGGGTGCGATCCGCTGCCGGTGACGAACGTGCGGCCAGGCTCGGCCTCCACGATTGGCACGTCGAGCGCGTAATTGAACGCCTCGAAGAACCACTTCATCGTCGCGCCGGCTTCCGCCTTGCCTTCGGCGCGATCGACGAACCAGTTGGCGATGTGTTGCGGGTCGGCCCACGCCTCCCACGCCTGCATCGGCGTAGTGTTGACACGAATCGAGGTCTCGATGACGCGGCCGTGATGTTTACGTTTCATGAGGGTAGCATCCAAGGACAAGGCGGTACTTGCCGTCGCAACCGCGCGCCGGCGTGGTGGTGTGGTCGGCGATCACGCGGGTGATCGCCTGCGTCAATGCGGCGGCAAAGCGCGCCCGGTCGGCCGCCGATGTAAACCCAAACTCGGTATCGAGCGACAGCAGCGGCAGCGACGCGCCGGTCGCATCGGCCTTGCGCCACGACTCGCTCAACTCTCTTTGCAGCCGCGTCGCCAGCATCAGCAGGTACGAGGCGCTGGCTTTGTCTGGCGTCGCCGGTTGTCCAGCGGTGACGTCGAGCGCGCCGAGCACCTCCGGCGCCAGCATGAAGGCCCTGGCACTGACGACGTAGCGCTGTTCGGTGAGGCCGCGTTTCTGGACGCGGCCGGCGCGCCGCAGGAAGCCGGCTCTCGCCAGCTCGCGCACGTGGTAGTTGATGACCTGCCGGGGCTTCTTCATCACCG
>DASVFC010000510.1:0-3051 GCA_036380235.1 Vicinamibacterales bacterium | reverse complement strand
GACTGCTGATCGCCTACTGGGCGCGAGCGGTGCTGTGGGCGCTGAGGCCGCCGTTCATGCAGGCCACGTTCATCGATCTCGATTTCGACGGACGCGTGCTGGCGTTCGCGGCCATCGCCTCGCTCGTGACCGGCGTGGTCTTCGGACTGGTGCCGGCGCTGCAGTCGTCTCGCCCCGACCTCGTGGTCGAGCTCAAGGAACGTACGTCGCAGGCAACAGGCTCGCGTTGGTACAACGTCCGTCACCTGCTGGTGGTAACGCAGCTGGCGCTATCGCTCGTGGCCCTGGTGAGCGCCGGGCTGTTTCTTCGCAGTCTAGGCAACGCGCAACGCATCGACCTTGGCTTCGATTCGAGCGGGTTGATGGTGCTGAGCATCAATGCCGGCAACCAGGGCTATGACGAAGCGCGCGGACGCGATCTCTATCGGCGGGTGCTGGAGCGGCTGAACACCGTTCCGGGCGTGCAGGCCGCGACGGTCTCGACCGCCGTGCCGCTGTTTGCCGGCGGCTTCGCGCGAACCACGTTCCGGGATGATCAAGATATCAAGGATCCGCGCAACGGCCGGTTGACCCAGATCAATGAGGTCGGCCCGCGCTACTTCGACACGGTCGGTATCCCGATTCTGCAGGGCCGGGCCTTCACCGACAACGATCGACAAGGATCGCTCCCGGTGATCATCATCAACGACACGATGGCGAAGCAGTTTTTCCCGAACGAAACGGCGCTCGGGCGGCGGCTGTATATCTTCGGGCGTCCCGACGCGCGGGAGATAGTCGGCATCGCCAAGACGATCAAGTACAACAACGTCGGCGAGCCGGAGACGGCACACATGTATGTGCCGCTCGACCAGAATTACCAGTCACAGGTGGTCGTGCAGGCGCGTACGGGCGGTGACCCCGATGCGCTGCTTGGTACGGTGCGCCGCGAACTGCAGGCGCTGGAACCGACGATGCCCCTCGTAAACGTCAATACTTACCGCACCATTCTGCGCACGTCGTTGTGGGCGCCGCGCTTCGGCACCTCGCTGCTGGCGGTATTCGGTGTGCTGGCGCTGATCCTGGCGGCAGTCGGACTGTACGGCGTGATGTCCTACGGGGTTACGCAGCGCACGCGCGAGATCGGCATTCGCATGGCGCTCGGGGCCAGCGAGAAGGACGTGCGCGGGATGGTGGTGCGGCAGGGGTTGCTGTTCGCCGCCGGCGGCATCGTGCTTGGCCTCGCCGCGTCGTTCGCCCTGGTGCGGTTCGTGACCAGCCTGCTGTTCGGGATCGATGGCGCGGACCCGCTTACTTTCGGGGGCGTGGCCGCCGTGCTGGCGGGGGTCGCGTTCCTCGCCGCCTACATCCCCGCTCGAAGGGCCAGCCGCGTCGATCCGGTCGACGCCCTCCGAATCTAGGCGGGCGGTGGCGCGCGCGATTTCTCTACGCCAACGCTGCTGACCACCACCGGCCTTTAGAAGAGCATCTTCGTGTCCTTCGTGTCCTTCGTGCGGCGCGGTGCCGCTCGTTACTATTTGCCCCGGAAGCGCCTGACCTTGTCGCGGTTGCCACACAACTTCATATCGCACCACCGCCGTGAATGGTTCTTTGTATCGTCCACGAACCACCAGCCGCAGTCGGACGCGGCGCAGGCACGTATCTTCGAGAGGCGGGGCGACAGGATGAGTCGTCCGGCGGCGCGGCCGATCTCCCAGAGGATGCGCTCGAGCGCGTCTTCGGCGCTCGCCACCCATTGCAGTCCGCCGTCATGCGGCACCAGGCGTCCGTTGGCGTAGGCCGCGGCGAGGTAGTTGCTAATCGTGTCGAGCACCGCGGCGTTGGGCTGACGTTGCTTCTCGATGGCTTCGGCCAGGCCGTTCAGCGCTTCACGAAACTCTCTTGCGCGGGTTAACACGTTTGCCGCCTGGTGCGGATGCCGTTTGCCTTCGGCAGCGAGGCGTTCCGCAGCGGCCGCCGACACCAGGTGCTGCTCGCGCGCCCATTCGACCAGGGCCTCGTACGACACCAGCCGCTCCACCGGAGCCTCCGTCGGGCGGCTGCTGAGCGTGTTGACGAAGGCCAGCACCCGCTCGGCGTCCACCGACTCGGCCGGCGGGGCAGTGGGCCGCGACTTTTTGGCCATCGACCGATTTTAGCCCGTTCCGCTGTAACCGCCAAAATTAATTTGACAGGTTACGCTACAGGCGATATCGTCTGTAACCGTTAAACAGTTTTTAGGAGGTTTCACATGAGCGCGACCGACAGCACCATCCCTGCCACCAGCATCCCGGCATCGACCCTGACCCGCATCCTGGACGAGGGCTACGCCCTGCATCGCGCCGCCGGCGCCTGGTATGGCTCCGACTTGCGAGCTGCCATCGCCGACGTCAAGAAAGCCGATGCGTTCAGGCGGCCGGCGAATGGCCGCCACAACATTGCCGAAGTTGCGTTGCACCACGCGTATTGGGTGGGCCAGGTGGACAGCAAACTGACCGGGGCGGCGGCCGGCAGCTTCCCCCTGGTGGGCGAGGACTGGTTCGAACTGGATGACGAGAAGAAGCTGTCGTGGAGCGCGATCGTGACGCTGGTCGACGCCTCACACCAGCGGCTGAGCCGGACGGTGGGCGAGATTGCCGGTGGCAAACGCCCATCGCCCCTCAGCGAAACGGAGCGGTTCGACTTCGTGATCGGCATCATGGGCCACGCCGCGTATCACGCCGGGCAGATTCAGTTGATCAAAAAGCTAATCTGACCTCGGTCCACCAGCGCTACGCGGTGCAAGAAGGCGCGAGGTATGATGAATGCCTCGCGCCCATAGCTCAATTGGATAGAGCGTTGGCCTCCGGAGCCAAAGGTTGCAGGTTCGAGTCCTGCTGGGCGCACCAGCTCAACCCCTCATCGGCCTCGGATTGAGAGAACAATGTCCGCTCAATGAAGACCTTGTGAGCACAATGTCTCGCCTCGATTCCGATTTTCCCTATAAAGAAGTGGATCTGACATTTTGGTCAGCGCCTTGCACAGCTGGCGCTGGACGATGATGATGCGTGCACCAGGTGATCGTCGAGCTCAGGT
>DASVFC010000509.1:0-8565 GCA_036380235.1 Vicinamibacterales bacterium | reverse complement strand
ATCGAAGGCGACCCGCGGCCCGGATTTCTCGAGCTGGTTCTCGCGGCCGAGCCCGATCAGTG
Organism: Vicinamibacterales bacterium; assembly: GCA_036380235.1. Taxonomy (GTDB): domain Bacteria; phylum Acidobacteriota; class Vicinamibacteria; order Vicinamibacterales; family UBA2999; genus 12-FULL-67-14b. The sequence continues at coordinate 8,503 of DASVFC010000509.1, read as the reverse complement.
CACGCTCGTTCCGGTGAAGCCAGGAGAGATCACCAGCGAAGCAGGCTGGCCGCCAGACACCCCTGTTGCGACGTTGTCGGGCATGATCGGCCGTCTGCAAGCCGCTGGTGTTCGTGTGAGCCTGTTCGTTGATCCGGAGCCGCGCGCGATCCAATGGGCGAAGGCGATGGGCGCCGATCGCGTCGAGCTTTACACCGAACCGTTTGCGCGGGCGTTCGAGCGTGGCCCGGATGCCGCGCGCGAGAGTTTCGAAAGGTATGCGAGCGCCTCCCGGTTGGCGTTCGATCTCGGTGTCGGCGTTAATGCCGGCCACGATCTCGACCTGAAGAACCTGACGTTGTTTCGGACGCTGCCACATCTCGATGAAGTGTCGATCGGCCACGCGTTGATCAGCCGCGCGATCTTTGTCGGCCTCGGCAAGGTCGTGAAGGAATACCTCGCGGTGCTGGGCGCCATTCTGCTCGCCGTGGTGTTGTCGTCTCCCGCCGAAGCGTCGGGCACCCGCGTCACGTTCGCGTCCCTCGACGGCACATCATTGAGCGGCGAGTTCTACGAGGCCGCCGGCCGTCCCGCGCCCGGCGTGGTGCTCGTGCATATGTTGTCGCGCAACAAAAGTGACTGGCACGGTCTTCCGGATCGCATGCGCGACGCCGGCATCACCGCCTTGGCGATCGATCTCCGCGGCCATGGCAACTCATCGGGCCCGGCCGGAGACTTACCGGCAATGGTGCAGGACGTGCGCGCGGCGGTGCGCTGGCTGGCGTCCCGCGGCAACGTGCGCCCGGACGCCATCGCGCTGGTCGGCGCGTCGCTGGGCGCGAGCCTCGCCTTGCTTGCCGCCGTGGAGCTGCCCATGGTGCGCGCCATCGGCCTCCTGTCGCCGTCGCTCGACTACCGCGGCTTGCGGACTGATACGGGCCTGATCAGGCGTCTCGGGGCGCGATCGCTATGGCTGGTGGCGAGCGCCGAGGATCCGCTCGCCCTGCGCACAATGCGTGACTTCGCCGCCGAGAAATCTGGACCGCGGGAGCAGATGGTTTCAACCGCTGCCGCCCACGGCACCATGCTGCTCGAACGGGATGGTGAGACCGGCAGGGCCCTCGTCGACTGGCTCAGAAGGACCCTTGGGTCTTGAGCGAGCCCCAAGACCCAGAGGTTCCAGGGGTTCCAGAGGTTCCAAATGTTCCAAAGGGTTTGGGTTGGACGGTTATGGGGTTCAAGGGTTCAGGGTTGCTTGGAACTTTGGAACCCATTGAACCCATGGAACAATTAAGAAAATGAGAGCGGACGCAATCGTCTTCGGCATTGCCGGCAGCCTGTTTGGGTTGATCATCGGCTGGGTGCTCGGCACGCAGCAGGCACAGCGCAGCGGCCCGGTGGCCGCACCGGTGGCGCAGGCGGCGCCCGCGGCGCAACAACAGCAAGCGGCGGCGCCGCAGCCGGTGCCCGTCGATCAAGAGCGCGTGAAAGCGCTCGAAAACGTCGCGGCGCAGAACGCCAACGACGCACAGTCGCGCGTCCAGCTTGGCAACATGTTCTTCGACGCGGAACAGTTTCCCAAGGCGATTACCTGGTACGAGCAGGCGATCAAGATCAACCCCAACGATCCCAACGTCTCGACCGATCTCGGCGTCGCCTACTACTACACCAACCAGCCGGACCGCGCGCTGGCGCAGTTCGACCATTCGCTCAAGGTCGATCCCAAACACATCAAGACGTTGCTGAACGTCGGCATCGTGCGCGCATTCGGCAAGCAGGATCTGCCCGGCGCGGCAAGGGCGTGGCAGCAGGTCGTCGATCTGTCGCCGGATTCTCCGGAAGGACAGGCCGCGAAGAAGGGTCTTGACGGCATCAAGAGCGCACACCCCGATTCGGCTGGCGGCAAGTGAGGCGCATTGGCTCGCTTCATACTGCTCTTCATCCTGATTCTCGCAGCGGCCCGGTTCTTCTGGCGGCTGATCGAGACGGTGATGCGAGCGGCGGCAGGACCGCCGCCGCAAGGCGGCAACAGGGACAGCAGGGCTCCGGTATCGGTGAAGATGCAGCCCTGTCCCGTGTGTGGCACCTACGTCGTGCCCGGCAAGGCGATCAGCGCGGTCAGCAGCGGTGCGCCGGTCTACTTTTGCAGCGACAAGTGCCGCGCTGAGTATCAATCGCGATGAAAGCCGAAGAGCAAGCCCGCGCCGACATCGTTGAAGTTGGCCGCCGCCTCTGGGAGCGCGGTTATGTCGCCTCCAACGACGGCAACATCAGCGTCCGCCTCGACGAGCAGCGGTTGATCACTACGCCGAAGAGCGTCTCCAAAGGATTCATGACGCCGGACATGATGGTGATCACCGATCTCGACGGCAGGAAGATCGCCGGCGAGCGCGATCCCTCGTCCGAGCTGAAGATGCACCTCGAGGTCTATCGCAACCGGCCCGATGCGCGCGCCGTCGTGCATGCGCATCCGCCGACGGCGACGGGTTTTGCCGTTGCCGGTATCCCGCTCGATCGCGCCGTGCTGGCCGAAGTCATTACGACGCTCGGCAGTATTCCGATTGCGGAGTATGCGACGCCGTCCACGCAGGAGCTGCCCGATGCGGTTCGGAAGTACGTGAAGGCGCACGACGGCCTGCTGCTCGCCAACCACGGCGCGCTGGCGATTGCCGGTGACGTGATGTCGGCGTACTACCGGATGGAAACGATCGAGCATTTCGCGAAGATCAGCCTCGTGGCGCACACCTTGGGCCGCGAGAACCTGCTGTCACGCGAGGAAGTGGCGCGCCTGCAGGGGCTGCGCGGGATGTATGGAATCGCCTCGCCGGCGCCGATTTGTACCGACGATTCGATCGCGCCCATCAGCGGCCAGCTGGAGTGCCAGGTTGTTCAGGCGCCGGAGTCACAGGAGCGGCTCGTGCCTACCCTCTCCGCGTCTTCGACGGCGAAGTCGCCCCTCTCCGTGTCCTCCGAGACTGAAATTCGGCTAACATACCGCGAGTTATCCGCACTTATTGAAGACGCGCTCAGGGCGTTGAAATGAACAAAGGGGTTGAGGGCTTAAGGGCTTGAGGGCTCTCAGGTCTCAAAGGAGCACTAATGGGTGAAGCACTCGGCATGGTCGAAACCAAGGGGCTGGTCGCGATGATCGAAGCGGCCGATGCCATGGTAAAGGCCGCCAAGGTGACGCTGGTGGGTTGGGAGAAAATCGGCGCCGGTTACGTGACCGCCGTCGTCCGCGGTGATGTGGCCGCGGTCAAGGCCGCGACCGATGCGGGCGCTGCCGCGGCTCGCCGCGTCGGCGAGCTGGTGTCGGTGCACGTGATTCCCCGCCCCCACGCCAATCTCGAAGACGTGTTGCCCATCGGCAAGGCAACTTCCGCCGCCAAGAGTTAACCTTGCTTCTCGCTCGCATCGTCGGCACGGTGGTGGCGACGAGAAAGGATCCTCGTCTGGTCAGCAGCAAGCTGTTGCTGGCCAGGCCGGTCGATCCGACCGGCAAGGCCGAAGGCAACTATCTCGTGGCCATCGACACCGTCGATGCCGGCGTCGGCGAAACCGTGTTGATCGTCAGCGGCAGCTCGGCGCGCATGGCTTCGGGAATGAAGGACACGCCGGTCGACGCCGCGATCGTCGGCATCATCGACGCCGTCGATCTCGCCGAGTAACACCATGCAACTCGCTCGCGTCATAGGCGACGTCGTCGCTACCCGCAAGGACCCCAATTTCGACGGCACCAAGCTGTTGCTCGTGCAGCCGATTGGCGCCGACGGCAAGGATGTCGGCCGTCCGCTGGTCGCCGTCGATTCGGTAGGGGCCGGCGTCGGCGAGAACGTCTTCTTCGTGCGCGGCAAGGAAGCCAGCTTCCCGTTCTACCCAACGGAAGTGCCGACCGATGCCGGCATTGTCGGCATCGTCGATAGTTTCCACGTGCCCTCCCCCGAGTAACGTTGAATCGCGACTGATGATTCTCGCGCGCGTTGTTGGAACCGTCGTCGCCACGCAGAAGCGCCCGCAGTTCGAGGGTGCGAAGCTGCTGTTGGTGCAGCCAGAAACTCCGCAGGGCGAAGCAAAGGGCGCGACGCTGCTTGCCATTGACTCGGTCGGCGCCGGCGTGAGCGAACGGGTCATTGTCGTGCTCGAAGGCCGCGCAGCGGGCGAGGCGCTGGGGAAGAAACTGTCTCCCGTCGACGCAGCGATTGTTGGTATCGTCGATCAGCTGGAATTCGTGGAATGAACGACGAGGAACTGCGTGCGTTGATTCGTGCGGCGGTGCAGCGACACCTGGGTTCCGGATCCGCTCCTGCTCAAATTCAGGAGCCACGGCGAGACGGCCCGTCCGTGCCGATGGCCTTCGGCCAGTACAACATCGAGCGCACCGACACGATGTGCATCATCGAACCGGCCGTGCACTGCAATCATTGCGGGTATTGCAAGTGTCATGGGCACTAAAAGCGGTTCCAGGGATCACAGAGGTTCCAGGGGTTGGGTTCTAGGGTTTTAAAGGTTCCAGGTTGAGTTCATCAGTTCTCGTTACGCGTAAGCTCCCATCTTCAGTTATCGCGAAGCTAGAGGCGGTTGCCGATGTCGATCTGTACTCCGGCGCGAAGGCGATTTCGCGTGAGGAGCTGCTGGAACGCGTGAAGGGCAAGGATGCGATCATCTGCCTGCTCACCGACGTGATCGATGCCGCCGTGCTCGATGCGGCGGGGCCGGGATTGAAGATCGTGGCCAATGTCGCCGTCGGCTACAACAACATCGACGTCGCCGCCTGTCGCGAGCGCGGCATTGCGGTTACGAACACACCGGACGTGCTCACCAATGCGTGCGCGGATTTCACCTGGGGCTTGATCCTCGCCGTGACTCGGCGTCTCGGTGAAGGCGAGCGGCAACTGCGTGCTGGTGAATGGCGTGGATGGGCGCTCGATCACATGCTCGGCATGGAGTTACGCGGCAAGCAGCTCGGCCTGGTCGGTGTCGGCCGTATCGGCGGCGCGGTGGCGGCGAAGGCGCCGGCCTTCGGCATGACCGTAGCCTACACGGCGCGCAAGGCGTCGGAGCTGCCGGGCGCGGTGCAGATGCCGCTCGACCGCCTGCTCGCGACCTCCGACGTGGTGTCGCTGCATTGCCCGATGACGCCGGAGACCAAACACCTGATCGACAAGAAGGCGCTGGCGCGAATGAAGCGCACGGCGTTCCTGATCAACACCTCCCGCGGACCCGTCGTCGACGAGGACGCGCTGGCGTGGGCGTTGAAGGAACGGCTGATCGCCGGCGCCGCGCTCGATGTCTATGAGAAAGAACCGGAGGTGCATCCGGGATTGTTGAATCTTGAGAACGTGCTGCTGATCCCGCACCTCGCCAGCGCCACGACCGAAACGCGCACCGCGATGGCGGATCTCGCGGCCGCAAATGCAATTGCAGTCTTGAATGGCCACGCTCCAATCACTCCCGTACCGTAAACCTCCCGCACGAGTCGTCAATCGAGTTCTCGGAAAGCTGGCGAAGAAAATCTCCGGTCTCGAACTGCCGGCCGTAGAAAAGATCTCGGAGAGCCAGAAGGAAGATCCGTTTCAGATTCTGATCTCCGCGCTGCTCTCGGCACGCACCCAGGACGCGACCACGTTGGCGGCGTCAACCCGGCTGTTCGCGAAGGCCAGCACTCCGCACGCACTCGCGAAGCTCAGCGTGAGTCAGATCGAGCAGTTGATCTACCCAGTGAGCTTCTACCGCAACAAAGCGGTGTTCGTGAAAGACGCCAGCCGGATGATCGTCGCCAATTTCGACGGCAAGGTGCCGGAGACGCTCGACGAACTGGTGACGTTGCCTGGCGTCGGCCGCAAGACCGCGAACCTGGTGATGATTCTGGCGTTCCGCAGCAAGAAGAGCATCTGCGTCGACATCCATGTGCACCGCATCTCCAATCGCCTTGGCTGGGTGAAGACGCGCACACCCGAGGAGACCGAACAGGCACTGTACGGCGCAATCGGCAAACGCTGGTGGCCGCTGATCAACCTGTATCTGGTGACGTGGGGGCAGAACACGTGTCGGCCGGTGTATCCTCGATGTCATGATTGCGCCATTAGCCGCGATTGTCAGTTTCGCCTTCTTCGCTAGTACCGCATTCGCTCAACCGGCGCCGAAGACGGCGCCTGCGCCATCAACCACGTCGCCTGGCGCCGGGCCGGTGATTGTCGTTGAAACTGAGAAGGGCACATTCGAGTTCGAGACGTACCCGAACGAAGCGCCGAAGACCGTGGCGCACATCATCGGCTTGATCAACAAGCGCTTCTACAACGGCCAGCGGTTTCACCGCGTCATACCCGGATTCGTGGCGCAGTGGGGCGAGCCATTGACGCGCGACATGACGAAAGAAAAGCTGTGGGGCGGCGGCGGCAGCGGCAAACCGGTTGGCGTGGGTGAATTCTCCAAGCTGCGCACACACGCGCGCGGAGCGGTGGGCCTCGCGCATCCCGGAAATGCCGGCGAAGGCGACAGCCAGATCTACGTGACGCTGTCGAACCAGCCCAGCCTGAACAACAAGTACACGGTGTTCGGCAAAGTGATTTCGGGCATGGAAGTCGTCGACAAGATCCGACAGCCCGATCGGATTGTCAGAGTAACCGTGCGCGAGGCAAAGTAGAGACGACGCCGGCGAGATCGGGAAAGCGCTCGACGAACTCGGCCGTCATCTTGCCGGTGATTGGCTCATTGAGCATCTTCTTCAGTGTGGTGGCGTTGGCCACCGACTGCGCCGAGAAGTGGTTGTTCATCAGCAGGTAGACCTTCTTCTTGAGGTCGCGCGCGATGCGTGCCTTGTTGGCGATCGGTGCGAGCTCCTCGTCCGAGTAGAAATAGTTGTAGCGGTCTTCGGACTCGGCGTGGTCCCACCACTCGCGGGCGTTGCGCCCGTGAAAACGGACGTAATAGATCTCCGACTTGCCGGCCGAGAGATCCTGACGGATGGACGACTCGAACTTCGGTTCGTCGATTTGCACGAACGAGGCCCGATGCTCATCGAGCAGCGCGTTCGTCTCTTGCTGCGCGTCACTCCACGAGCGATGCCGCAGCTCCACGGCGAGCGAGTAATCATGGAACGCATGCAGGAGCCAGTGCAGGTAGTCGGCCGCCTCGGGAGAATGCCGGAAGCTGAACGGGAACTGGATGAGGAGCGGCCCCAGTTTCCCTGCGGCGGCCAGCGGCTCGATACCGCCCTTGAATGCATCCACGTCCGCCTGAGAGATGGCCGTTTGATCTACGGTCACCGCTCGACTTCGCTCGGGCCGGCCCTGAGCCGGCCGGCCGGTCATGTTCGGATGCGTGAACTTCTGATACAGCTTGACTGCGAACTCGAAGTCGGGCGGCGTGCGTTTCGCCCAGCCGAGAGCGGCGTTGGCGCGGGGCTGGCCGTAGAAGGTGCTGTTCACCTCGACCGTGTTGAAGCGCTCGGCGTAGAAACGCAGCTCGTCAAATCCACGGTCGCGGTCCTCCGGCAAGGGGTAGAAGATGCCATTCCAGGTGCCTTTGCCACTGGGGTAATTCCAACCCGAGGTCCCGATGCGCACCGGCATCCTATTAAAATAGTAGGTTCGGATGCTGACGGTTAACGAGATCTTCCATTCGATCCAGGGCGAGTCGACGCACGCCGGGCGTCCGTGCGTGTTCGTGCGGCTCACCGCCTGCGATCTCCGCTGCCGTTGGTGCGACACGCCGTACGCGTTTCATGAAGGTACGAAGATGAGCGTGGACGAGGTGATCGCCGATATCGAATCGCGCGGCTGTGACGTGGTCGAGGTCACCGGCGGCGAACCGCTCCTCCAGGCGGACGTCTATCCCCTGATGCAGCGCCTGCTCGAGTCTGGAAAGACCGTGCTGGTTGAAACCGGCGGCCACCGCAGCATCGCCCGGGTGCCTGACGGCGTCATCCGGATCATGGACGTCAAGTGTCCCGGCTCCGGCGAGTCCGCTCGCAACGATTGGAGCAACCTGCATCACCTGACGCAGAAGGATGAAGTGAAGTTCGTGATCGCCGATCGCACCGACTATGAATTTGCACGCGAGGTCGTTCGCCGCGAGAACCTGATCGGTAAAGTGAACGCGGTGCTGTTTTCTCCAGTGCACGGTGAACTCGACCCGAAGCTGCTGTCGGAATGGGTCATCGCGGATCGTTTGCCTGTGCGCGTCCAATTGCAGGTGCACAAGTACATCTGGAGCCCGACCACGCGTGGCGTCTAGCCCCGGGAACCGGGAGGCGGGAGCCGGGAACCGCAATGCAGGAGCCGGGAACCGCAATGCAGAAGCCGGGAGCCGCAATGCAGGAGCCGGGAACCGGAATGCGGTGGTCCTGCTGAGCGGCGGGTTGGATTCCTACACCGCTGCAGCCGTCGCCGCTCGCGATGGGTTTTCGATTTGCGCTCTCAGCATCAACTACGGTCAGCGCCACGCCCATGAGCTTGCTGCGGCCAAAGTCGTGGCCCGCGCGCTGGGTGCGGCCAGGCACCTGCAACTCGATCTCGATCTCACC
>DASVFC010000508.1:0-5840 GCA_036380235.1 Vicinamibacterales bacterium | reverse complement strand
TCTATGCGGAAGGCCTGAGTCGATTACGTGAGATGGACGCGGTGCGCGGCCGCGAGCTGCTCGAGCAGGCCGCCGCCCTGGAGCCAGGCAATCCGATGATCCACACCGCGCTCGCGTCGGCGTGGACGGCCCTCGGCTACGACCAGCGCGCCATGACGTCGGCACAGCGCGCCTTCGATGCATCGAAAGGGCTCGGCCGCGAGGCGCGCTTGAACGTCGAAGGCAACCTCCACATCGCCAGCAAGGACTGGCCCAAGGCGATTGACATTTACCGCACGCTCTGGGGGTTCTTCGCCGACAACGTCGAGTACGGTCTGCGTCTCGCGGAAGTGCAATCTTCCGGCGGCAAGCATAAGGACGCGCTCGCCACGATTGAGGCCATTCGTCCGAAGCTGACGCAGCCAGACCCGCGGCTCGACGTCGCGGAGTCGGTGGCGGCGTCATCGCTTTCGGATTTCGCGCGCGAGCTTGCCGCCATCCAGCGCGCACGCGAGCACGCAGATCGCCATGGCATGCGGTTGTTGAGCGCACGCGCCTACCTGCTCGAAGGCCGAAGCTACTGGAACCAGGGCAAAGCCGCTGAGGCCGAGCCGCCTCTGCACAAGTCACGCGAGTTGTTCGAAGCGGCCGGCGACAAAGCGGGATTGGCGCTCGCGCTGAACAGCCTCGGCACCGTCACCGCCGACGCCAAGGGTCGGCCTGCCGGACGTTCGCTCTACGAGGCGTCGTACGCGGCGGCCGAGTCGGTTGGCGATCGGCGCGCCATGTCTACGGCCCTCAACAACCTCGGCATCGTGCTGAAAGACATGGGCGAGTACGACGAGGCACGGCGCGCGCATGAACGCGCGCTCGCCCTCCGCCGCGAGGTCGACGATCGCAACTGGATCGCCATCTCGCTCAACAACATCGGCGTCGTCCTGTTCGAGCAGGATCATTTTCGCGACGCCGCCAAGTACTACGAGGAGTCACTCGCCATCTCCCGCGAGCTCGGCGACAAGCGCAACATCATTCGCGCCCTGCATAACCTGGCGATCGTCGAACGCGAATCCGGCAATCTGGCGACGGCGAGGAAGCAGGTGGAAGAATCGCTTGCGATGCGCGCGGAGATCGGCGACAAGCGCGGTCAGATCATGGGGCGCGTCGAGCTCGGCATGATTCAACTGGCCCAGGGTGAACTGGCGCGGGCGCGCGCGAGCCAGGAGGAGGCGATCAAGCTCTCGACCGAAACCAGGTTTCCGCAGGGTGAGGGACAGGCTCGTTATCAACTCGGTGAGATCGCGCTGGTCGCCGGCGACTTCGCCGAGGCGCGCGCGCAACACGACCGTGCCATGGCCGTGCGCACGGCACTGAAGGAGGAGCGCACCATCCTCGAGAGCCAGGCCGCGCTCGCCAACATCGCGCTCGAAGAAGGCCGCGTCGGCGACGCCGAAAAGCTTGCCGCCGCCGTCGAGCGCGCGTTGAAGAATTCCCAATCGCCGTTGCTGGCCGTGGCGAGGCTGCTCAACGCGCGCGTGCGGCTGGCGCATAACGATCCCGATGACGCCGAACGGCAGCTCGCCGGTTCGCGCACGCATGCCGAGCGCACCGAGCGCATCAGCCTGCGCAGCGAATACCGATTAGTGGAGGCCGAGATCAGCATCGCGCGCGGTCAGATCGAGCAGGCACGGGCGCAACTCGACACCCTGCGCCAGGAGTTTTTGCGCAGCGGCATGCTGATCGCCGATTTCGAACGGCGGCTGTTGCAGCTCCGCATCGATCGCGCCGATGCAGCGGCGCTGGAAAAGGACGCGCGTGCGCGCGGCGCGGTGCTGATCGCCAACCGCGTCAAAACGCTGTGATCGCATGACGACCAGCGATCCAGGCGGGCGCATCACGGAGCTGCTGCAGTCGTGGCAGCAAGGCAACGCGCAATCGGGCGAAGAGGTGGTGCCGCTCGTTTATGCGGAGCTGCGGCGTATCGCGCGCATTCGACTGAGCGCTGAGCGCGCCGGCCACACGCTGCAGCCAACCGCGCTGGTGCACGAAGCGTGGGTCCGCCTGATGCAGCAGCACGGCGCGACGTGGCAAAACCGATCGCAGTTCTTCGCCATAGCGGCGCAGGCAATGCGGCGGATCCTCGTCGATCACGCGCGCCGTCGACATTCCAACAAGCGCAACGGCGGCGAAGCACCCGTGACGCTCGACGCCGTCGAAGACATCGTTGCCACCCCGGTGCCGGACGAAGAAATGCTCGCGCTCGATGCCGCGCTGGAGCAACTGTCCTCCTTCGATCGGCGCCAGGCAAACGTGGTTGAGCTGCGGTTCTTCGGCGGCCTGTCGATTGAGGAGACGGCCCAGGTAATGGACCTCTCCGCCACCACGGTCAAACGGGAATGGACCACTGCCCGCGCCTGGCTCTATCGCGAAATCCAGCGCCAAAGCGCCTGATGGTCAGAAGCGTGCTCCGTGGCGATGGAGCAAAACAGCCGGCGAAAAGTAACAGAGTAAAATGCCGTAGTTGATGGTCACGATCGTGGATTACGGCGTCGGCAACCTGGCGTCGATCGCCAACATGGCGCGGAAGGCCGGCACCGACTGCATGATCTCGAGCGATCCCGCCGTGATTGCAACTGCCGATCGCCTCATCCTTCCCGGCGTCGGCGCCTTCGATCGCGGCATGGCCAACCTCGAAGAGCGCGGGTTGATTGCCGTGCTGAACGAGCGCGCGCTGGAGCGCAAGGTTCCGGTTCTCGGGCTGTGCCTCGGCATGCAGTTGTTCGCGCGCAGCAGTGAAGAAGGCCGGCGTGCCGGACTCGGCTGGATCGCCGCCGCCAACCGCAAGTTTCAGTTCGACACCTCGGGCGCGTTGAAAGTGCCGCACATGGGCTGGAACTACATCGAGCCGGCGCAGCAGGCGGCGTTGATCGAACGGCTGCCCGCGGAACCGCGCTTCTATTTCGTGCACTCGTATCACCTGCAGTGCGACGATCCCTCCGATGTGATGTGCTGGACCACGTACGGATACAAGTTCGCCTCTGGCATCCATCGCGGCAATCTGTGGGGCACGCAGTTTCATCCTGAAAAGAGCCACTCATTCGGGCTGGCGTTGTTGAAGAACTTCTTCACGCAGAACTGAATGTACCGGGCCCGCGTGATCCCATGCCTGCTGTTGAGCGGCGAGCGCCTGGTCAAGACCGTGCGCTTCAAGCAGCCGACCTACGTGGGCGATCCGATCAACGCCGTCAAGATCTTCAACGATCGCGAGGTCGACGAGCTCGCGATCCTCGACATCACCGCCACGCCCGAGCGGCGCGACCCGCCGTTCGATCACCTCAAGGAAATTGCCGGGGAGTGCTTCATGCCGCTGAGCTATGGCGGCGGCATTCGCAGCATCGATCACGCGCGGCGGCTGTTCAGTCTCGGCGTCGAGAAGGTGCTCATCAACACCGCGGCCGCCGACGATCCGGCCCTGCTCAGCGCGATCGCCGATGAGTACGGCAGCCAGGCGGTGATTGCCGGGGTCGACGTGAAGAAGGACTGGCTGGGCCGCACGCGCGTCTTCAACCGCGGCGGCACTCACAACACCGGCCGCGAGCCGGTCGAGTACGCGAGGGCGATGCAGGATGCCGGCGCCGGCGAGATCCTGCTCAACGCGGTCGATCGCGACGGCACCATGAGTGGTTACGATCTGGACCTGATCACGCAGGTCTCTCGCGCCGTCTCCATTCCCCTCGTCGCCTGCGGCGGCGCCGGGTCGATCGATCACCTCGCCGCGGCGATCGCTGCCGGCGCGTCCGCTGTCGCCGCTGGCAGCTTGTTCGTCTTCACCGGTCCGCGGCGCGCCGTGCTGATCAACTATCCATCCGCTGCCGAACTCCGCGCCGCCGTGGCGTCGGTGACGTCATGACCTGGACCTTTACGCCGGCACCGATCCTCGCCGCACTGCCGGGTGTGCGGGTGTGCACGCGTTGCGTGATGGACACCACCGATCCCGAGATCACCTTCAACGCCAGCGGCGTTTGCAATCACTGCGAGGCCTACGATCGACAGGTGGCGGCACACGTCAAGGCAGGTGCCGAGGGCCGGCGTCAACTCGAGGCCGCCGTCGATGCGATCAAGCGCGACGGCCAGGGCCGGCAGTACGACTGCGCCATCGGGATCAGCGGCGGTGTTGACAGCACCTTCGTCGCCTACCAGGTCAAGCAGCTTGGCCTCCGCCCAATTGCGGTGCATCTCGACAACGGGTGGGATTCGGAAATCGCCGCCACCAACATCGGTTCGGCGCTACGGGCGTTGAAGATCGACCTGGAAACGCTGGTGATCGACTGGGAGGAGTTCAAGGACATCCAGCTCGCATTCCTCCGCTCGGGCGTGCCGGACTGCGAGATTCCCAGCGATCACGCCATCGTCGCCTCGGTGCACCAGGTGGCGAGGCAACATGGCATCAAGCACACCATCTGGGGCTACAACACCCGCACCGAGACGCACCTTCCGAAAGAGTGGTCGCAAGGTCACTTGGACTGGCGATACATCAAGGCTATTCACCAGCGCTACGGCAGCGGCCGCGTCCGGACGTTCCCGCATTTGGATTTCTGGGGCAGCCTCGGCAGGTTTCGTGTGACAACCATGAACCTGCTGGATTACATCGACTACGTGAAGGCGGACGCCATCGCGATCCTGCAGCGCGATCTCGGCTGGCGGTCGTACGGCGGCAAGCATCACGAGAACATCTACACGCGATGGTACCAAGGCTGGTTCCTGCCGACGCGCTTCGGCTACGACAAGCGCAAGACGCACCTCTCGAGCCTGGTGTGTTCGGGCCAGATCACGCGCGCCCAGGCGTTGCACGAGCTGACGCAGCCGCCTTATGACGTCGAGCTGCAACGCAACGACACCGAATACGTGATCAAGAAGCTCGGTCTGACCGCCGAGAGCTTTCGCGCCATCATGAACGGTCCGAAACGGACTTTCCGCGATTTTCCGTCTTACGCCAGCTTCCGCACCGGTGCACCGTATCAAATGGTGCGCACGGCCTACCGGTTCGGCAAGACACTCATCGGCCGCTGATCGCGTGATCAAAGCCATCCTGCTCGGCGGCTTGATCATCGGCGTTCTCGACCTGCTCGACGCGTTCATCTTTTTTGGCTGGCGCAGCGGGGCGCAACCGGTCGCGATCCTTCACAGCATCGCCGCCGGTGCGATCGGGCGCGAGGCCGCTCGAGCCGGTGGAGTATCGACGGCGGCGCTCGGGTTGTTGCTGCACTTCGTGATCGCGCTGCTGATCGCCACCGTGTATGTGGTGGCGAGCCGTACCATTCGCGCACTACGGACGCATTGGGTGATCTGCGGGTTGATCTTCGGTGTGATCGCCTACCTCGTCATGACGTTCGTGGTGGTCCCGCTGTCGAATGCCGGGCCTGGACGCATCACCTTCGCGCTGCCCGCAACGCCGGTTTTGATCAACGGCTTGCTGATCCACGCCTTTGGCGTCGGCCTGCCCGCCGCCTATTTCGCGTCGCGCGACTGAGGGCGACGCCGGCTATCAAGGCATTCCTGAGGCGGCGCGATGTATAGGACAATGCGCGAATGCCCACTGTTGCCGCCACGGAGCTGAAGCCCCGGCGGCTGGTCATTGAACTGCAATCGATCGCGATCGAGGGCCGCACGCTGGAGCAGGTGCAGCTCGGCGGCTGGGTCTACGGACCGGAGCTCGGCACGGCTCCCGTCGTGGTGATCGTCGGTGGCATCACCGCCTCCCCGTTTCCGTTCGGCGACGGCCAGTCCGAAGGCGATGCCGCACGCGCGGCCTGGTGGCCAGCCCTGTCCGCACCCGACCTGATCGATCCGGCGAGGCACACGGT
>DASVFC010000507.1:0-4936 GCA_036380235.1 Vicinamibacterales bacterium | reverse complement strand
CCTCGCGCAACGCGAAGGCCGAAATCACCATCGCGGATCGCTCCGGTGGAATGAAGCGTTCATCGATGACGACGTAGCCGAGGTTGGCGTCGCGCACGAAACGGGCCGCGCGGTCATCGAGGGTCGCCTGCACACTGGCCTCCAACGGCTTCGCCTCGCTGAGTTTGATTAGCGCGTCGAGGGTCGGGTAATCCTTGCGCATCCGCTCCACGCGCTTCCTCGAGATCCTCGACAGGTATCCACCGATCAACGGTTTGCCATGTCGCGTCTGGTTGTATTGCGAGCGCGGCCTGAAGTTACCGGTTTCCCAGACGCCATCGCGCACGCCGAACGGCAGGATCAACACGCGGACCGGCCGCGGATCGGTCGCGATGCGGTCGTAGATGGGCGAGATCTCGGCGGAGTACAACGTTCGTGGCGCCGGCCAGAGCTCGAATACGAGCAGCAACGCGATGATGGCACCGATCAGGCGGCGACGGTGGGGCCACTGCTGGCCTATCGCCGCGAGTGCCCCGGTGAAGAGGACCGCGACGCCGAGCACGGCGACGATGGCAAAGCGGCTGGGCATGCGTGCCAGCCCGAAGCCTGGCGCGTAGCGCAGCAGTGCCCACGGGCCCGGGATGTGCGTGTTGATGCCGGCAACATACACGAACGGACCGAGCGCCAGCAGCGCAAAACCGATCGCGATCACGACCCAGCCTTTGTGAGGGCGGTATCCGGCGCGCCAGATCGCCATGGCAATCACGGCGATTGCCACCAGGCTTAGTGACGCGGTGTATTCGACGAACCACGTGGGCCGGATCGCCAGATGGTCGTCCATGAACAATCGGCTAATCGGATGCAGCGGGTTCGGGGTGATGAACGACAGCGCGTCGACGCCGCGCGGGCTGCTACGCCAGAAGATCTCCGGCGTCACGAAGCGTCCTTCGGCAATGCGATCGCCGAGGCCGTAGAGGACCGGCGCCATTGGCCCGGCACATGCGAGCGCGGCGACGATCATGACCTTTACCGGCGACGGGCCCAGCGAGGGCAGCGCGAACTGCGGCCGCCACCACAGCAGCGTTCGAATGAGCGTCAGAATCGTCAGGATCAAAACCGGGTTATAGAGACTGCGCACGTGCACCGGAACACCGAGCAGCGTGAACTCGCCGCCGCGACCCAGCACCAGGCCAACGACCAGCCCGGCGAGACACACAATCAGCACGTCGAGCATCCAGAGGAACGGTCTCGCCACGGCTTTCGCCCGCGTGACTCGAATCAGCGTCGCGGCCACGTAGACGATGGCGATCATCAGGCAGTAGACGCCGTAGTACGCGTCCGACAACGCCGCCCATGCCATGCACAGTCCAACCAGCGCGGCGTCGCGCGCGCTGCGTGAGCGCTCGGCCCTGATCAGGCACCACAGGAACGCCGGCAGCGCCGCCGCGGCTACGAGGCTGAAATGTCCGGTGGTGCGCGCCACCATCGCCGGCGCCCACGCAAACAGCAGACCGCCGAGAAACGCTTCGGAGCGTGACGCGCCGGTTGCGCTCCGCGCCAGGCCGTAGGCGCACAGCGCGTTCAGTACTGTCACGAACAGGAACACGATATTGAAGGAGGCGACGCTGCCGAGCGGTGAGATCAGCGGCAGCGCGAGCAGATTAAGGAACGCCGTGTAGTTGTGTTGCGTCAGGTCGACCCGCGAGGTGAGCGACAGGATCTTCTCGGTGGCGAGAGGATTGTTTCCCGCGATTAGTTCCTGGTGGAACACCCACTGGTTCCACACGTACACACCGGTGTCGCCGCCGGGATCACCAGTGAAATGGGTCCCGAGGTGCAATGGCAACGGCCACGTGAAGGCGCTGGCAGCGATCACATAGCCAAGCACGACGGCGAGCTGGGAGGCGAACGCTCGTCGCATGGCAGGCGCAGGGAGGTTATATCAGATCCGGATGAGCGGCGCAGCACGCCGCAGGAATTGGCATCAGGCCGCACATCGAGGATGGCTTCCATCGCGAGAACGTTCGCCGTGACGATGTGCTTCAACGCGATGACGAAGGAGCGATCGCCGGTCAGCTGCTCCTTCCACCGCTGGCAGCGCTGCGAGGTTACCGGCGAACGGGCAGCTGCCCCTGGACATGTAACGCCCGGGCCCGACGCGAACGATCGATTTCCATTATGACGCCGCGAAATTCGTCCCAGTCGCGGACGCGGATTCCGAACGGCGTCGGCTCCGGCCAGCGACCGGTGCCGCCGAGCACCAGCGGAATCCCGGCACGCTGACACGCGGCGCCGACGGTACGCACGATCGCGCGCAACTGCCGGCGGTCGCGTGTCAGCGCCGACGCGGACACGGCGACCATGTCGACCCCCAGGCGCACGCGTTCGACAATGTCCGAGCCGCGCGTGTGCGCCCCCATCCATAACGCCCGCCACCCATGCTCGCGCAAACACAACTCGACCAGCGTGAGACCCACCACGTGTTCGTCCCCTTCGGCGGGCGCGAGCAGGCAGCGCGGAGCGTTCGATGCCACGGCAATGGTTTCCGCCGCGAAGGTCAGCGCCCGTTGCAGCGACGCCGACGCGACATGCTCCTCTGCCACCGTCATGTCGCCACGCGCCCACCGGTTGCCGATCTCGGCGAGCAGCTCGCCGAGAAATGGCGCGACGGCGCTCCACGAGCCGCGGCGCGCGCGCTCGCGAAAGAGCAGCGCCAGCGCCTCGTGCACGTCCGCGTCCTCGACGAGCGCTGACAACCATTCCTGCCACGGGTCTTGCGCCGCCGCCGCAGGCGAACTCAACGCCCGATCGACGTCGTGACGCCGGAAGCGGCGATGCCCGCCGGACGTCTTGACGCAGGGCAGGGTGCCGGAGTCGGCCCACCGCTTGACGGCAGAGACACCGACGCCCAGGAGAGCTGCCACTTCGGCGGAGGTGAGCAGGGCGCCGGCATCGAGCACCGGACGATTTGAACGATTTGAACGAATTACCACGTTGAATTCATCTTAATCGCAAGTCACGATCGTTGCAGGATTTTTTTTGGCAATGCTTCGACTGACTGCTCTCGTTGTCACTGCGTGCCTGGTGATCGTGCCGCGCGCCCTTGCTCAAGACACCGCCGCCACTGGCGCCATCGCCGGCGTCGTGCTCGCCGATGGTGCCGCTCTCGGCAACGTCGCGATCTGTATTCCGGCCAGCGGCCGCTGCGAGGTGAGCGACGAGCGCGGTGCGTTCCGCTTTGCCGATCTGCGGGCCGGCGACTACGCGCTGGAGGTGGCGGCGCCCAATCGTCCGGTGCTGCCGTTCACGGCCACGGTGCGCGCCGGTCTCGACACGGTGATCGAAATCACGGTGCCGCAGGTAGAAGCCGTCGCCGAAACCGTGGTGGTCAGCGCGCCGCAGTTCGTCGCCGCGGAGGAGCTCAAGACGTCGGGGTACCTCATATCCGCCGCCGACATTGCGCAATCCGCCGGCGCATTGCAGGACGTCTCGCGCTACGTGCAGACGCTGCCAGGTGCCGTGATCGGCACAGACGATTTCAGGAACGATCTCATCGTCCGCGGCGGCAGCCCGCTCGAAAACCTCTACATCGTCGACAACGTCGAAGTTCCCAACATCAACACCTTCGCCAACTTCGCGTCGGCGGGCGGTACCGTCAGCATGCTGGACGCTGTGTTGCTGCAGGACGTGACGTTTTTGACCGGCGGATTCCCGGCCGCTTATGGCAATCGAACGTCGAGCGTGCTGCAGGTGTCCTTGCGGGAGGGCGATCGGCGCCGCACCGGCGGCCGTCTAACGTTCGGGTTTGCCGGTGTCGGCGCGGTGGCCGAAGGTGGACTCGATGCCGGTCGCGGATCCTGGGTGATTTCGTTGCGCCGCAGCGTGCTCGACTGGGTGACCGACGATACCGGTATCGGCGGCGTGCCGGTGCTTTACACGGTCAACGGCAAGCTGACCTACGACTTGTCGCCGCGCGATCGGATCTGGCTGCTGAACGTCAGCGGAATCGATCGTATTCGTCTCGGACTCACTGAAGACAGCGATCTCACTGAAGAGCTGAGCAACCTGGACATCAACTATCGCGGGCGCCGCTATGCCACCGGCTTCAACTGGCAGCGGACGTTTGGCGCCGCCGGGGTGGGCCTCTTCGGCGCCACCTACACGCGGGCCAGCGTCGATCAGCGCGTGCGCGACCTGTTGCGCGGTGGCGTGCCCGATCCCGCACTGCCGGTGGACGAACAGATTGCTCGTGGCAGTGAAATCTATCGAGAGGATTCGGTCGAAGGCGAACTGGGGCTCAAGTACGACCTCACGCTGAACCTCTCGAAGGTGGGCAAGCTGCAAAGCGGCGTCGCGGTGAAGCGCCTGCGAGCTGAATACGATGCCGCGTCGCCATTCGGATCGGATGGCCCGTATTTCGTCCAGCCCGAGAGCAATCCGTTTTCGCTCAACGACGCGCTGACCACCACCCAGACCAGCGGCTACGCGCAGCTGTCAAGATCGCTGGGTCGCGTCGGCGTGACGGCAGGTGTCCGCGGTGAGCGGTTCGGGTATATCGGCGAATGGCGCGTTTCGCCGCGTGCCGGCCTCAGCATTCCGGTGGCGTCAAGCGTGACGCTGAAAGCTGCCGCCGGTCGCTACTACCAGCAACCGTTCCAGCTTTTTGTTTCCGCGTTTCCGGAAAATGCCACCGTGACGCCGTTTTACGCCGACCATCTGGTCGGTGGCGTCGAGTGGCGTCCGGACCCGGCAATGCGTGTTGGCGCCGAGGCGTATGTGAAACGCTATCGTAACTATCCCGTGTCGCGGGATGTGTCCTCGCTGTCTTTGGCCAACATCGGCGACACATTTGCTATTGCTGACGTCCTGTTCCCGCTGCTGTCGGTGGGCGAAGGCGAGGCGCGCGGCGTCGAGCTGATCGCCGAGCGCAAGGCGATGCCGGGCGGACGCTGGTTTG
>DASVFC010000506.1:0-2091 GCA_036380235.1 Vicinamibacterales bacterium | reverse complement strand
GACCTACACCGTCGGCGTGGTCGCCATGTCAGTAGCCATGACATGGCTCTACGCGCGAACCCGGGGCAGTCTGTTCATCATGATGCTGATGCACTCAGCCATAAATCAATCGATTGGTATCGTGTCGTCCGCGGTGCCCGGCGCGACAGACGTCTTCGCGTTGAGCTCTTCGCGGGTGGCGTGGATTACGGCGGGGCTGCTCTGGGTCTTCGCACTATTCGCGCTGGTCACCATGCCGAAAGCTTCCGATTCGAACCGAGCACGCGTGTGACGGCGAGCCGCGACCGGCCGCGAATTCTTCCCGCCCGCAATGCTATTCTTCGCGTGCGGAGGAGACACACATGGTCGGGCGTTTCGCACAACAGATTTTCGCGGGCATCGCGCTGGCAGCTTTCGTGGCCGGGTGTGGCAGCGCGCCGGCAGCGTCAGCACCGCAGGTGGACGCACCCGTTTCGCTCGATACACCCGCGATCGACGGCGCGCTGAAAGGCATCAGCGGCGATCGCATCAAGCAGCACATGACCGTGCTGGCGAGCGATGAACTCGAAGGTCGAGGTCTAGGCAGCACGGGATACGAGGCTGCACTGCAATACGTGGAAAAGACCTTGACCGCAGACGGTCTTGCTCCCGCGGGCGAAAACGGCGGGTTCAGGCAGCGCGTGGCGCTCAGGAACAGCGTGGTGGTGCAGAAAGCCAGCTCGTTCCGCGTCACGTCGAAGGGCGCAACGCGAACCCTTGCGTTCGGCAAGGACTATCTGTTGGCGGCCGATCAGCTGCGCGAAAACGTCAGCATCGATGATGCGCCGGTCGTGTTCGTCGGTTACGGCGTCAGCGCGCCGGCGCAGGGTTACGACGATTACGGCACGGGCCTGGATGTGAAAGGCAAGGTGGTCGCGTATCTCAGCGGCGCCCCGGCGAAACTGCCGAGCACCGAGCGTGCCTATTACTCGTCGGGCGCCGTGAAGGACGCCGAAGCGGTAAAGCGTGGCGCCATTGGCACGATCAGCTTCACGTCCCCCGACGATCCGCGTTTCCGCTGGGACGTCAGCGTCGCGACCGGCGCGCAGGGTAACTATGCGTGGGTCGATGCCGCCGGCAAGCCCAGTCGCGGTGAAGCTGCGCTGCGCGGTTCGGTATCGCTCAACCACTCCGGCGTGGCGGCCCTTTTTGCAGGTGCAGCGAAGCCGCCTGCGGAGGTCTTTGCCGCAGCGGCGAAGAGCGAGCCGCAGGCATTCGACCTGGCCACGCGCGTTTCAATCACCACGCAGTCCACACATACGAGCGTCGAGAGCGCGAACGTGGTGGCCCGTCTCGAGGGTGTCGATCCGGCTCTCAAGAACGAATCGGTGGTCTACATCGCGCACGTCGATCACTTCGGCCGCGGCGTGGCCATGAAGGGCGACGACATCTACAACGGGGCGCACGACAACGCGTCGGGCGTGGCCATCGTGCTGGAACTGGCGCGCGCCTTCAAGGCGTTGCCGTCGGCGCCACGACGATCGGTTGTGTTCCTGTTCGTCACGGCTGAAGAACGCGGCCTGCTCGGCTCGGACTATTTCGCGCGCAATCCCACCGTGCCGGCCGCCGGCATCGTCGCCGATCTGACGCTCGACATGCCGTTCCTGTACCATCCGCTGAAGGACATCGTGCCGTACGGCGCGCAACACTCGACCCTGTCGGCGCCGGTGACCAAGGCCGCCGCGAAAATGGGCATCGGCATCGGAGAGGATCCGATTCCCGAACAAGTGCTGTTCATCCGCAGCGATCACTACAGCTTCGTGCGCCAGGGCGTGCCGTCGTTGTTCATCAAGAGCGGATTCCAGACCGGCGACGGCCGTGACGGCAGCGCGATCAACGCGGCCTACCGCCGCGACGTCTACCACAAGCCAAACGACGACATGTCGCAGGCGTTCGACTTCGAGGCCGGCGCCGACCATGCGCGGATCAATTTCCTCACTGGCTGGCAGGTGGCGCAGGAGTCCGCGCGGCCGGCCTGGAACCCGAACGACTTCTTCGGTGATCTTTTCGGGAAAGCGCGGCCGGCGCAGTCGCGATAAGGCCGCGGCCGCCCGGACGCAATCAGAAGCTCCA
>DASVFC010000505.1:0-3744 GCA_036380235.1 Vicinamibacterales bacterium | reverse complement strand
CGGCGAAGCGAAGGCCCAGCGGCGCGTGCACCGGATCATCGTAGGCGTGAATCAGGTAATGTGCGGCACCGGGATGCTGCGGATTTCTGGCATAGACCTGCTCGACCAGCGCCGCGGCACGCATGTAGATCGAGAAGTCGCGCCCGCCGTGGCTGGTGCCGAGCAGTGCCAGCGCGTAGAACGATCGTACCTCGTCGTCATTTGGATACTTGTCGAGCATGCGCTTCATCGCGTCGGCATAGGCGAGATCGCGCGCGAGTTTCGCGGCGGCCGGCGAAGCGGAACCCTCGGCGGAGGCGTAGAGCCGTTCGACGGCGGCGAGCCAATCCTTTTCTTTCTCCGTCGGCGCCTTCGCGCGCCGCGCTTCGGGCGTGGCGCCGAGTTTATTTAGTGCGGCGCGCGCCAGGTTCGGCGACGTCCGTTGCCACACCGCGTGATTGAACGTCATCGCTTCTCCCCAATACGCCATGGCGAAATTGGGATCCGCCTTCTGCGCCTCGAGAAACGCCTCGCGCGCATCGTCGTACTCGAACGAGTGCATCAACAGCACACCGCGGATGAAATGCGGCTGCGCGGCCGCCGAGCCCGAGGTGGTGAAGTCGATGGACCCGAGATCCTGCGCCACCGCAGGGGCAGCCAGGAGAGATGCGAGGACGAAGGCAGCCAGCTTCATAGAGGAATCTTAGCCGCGATCCGCCTCCGCTCGCATAACCCACCGGGAAATAGGGCGGGCATATTGCCACCGGAAAGGTCGCGGCAAGAAAAAGGGCGGGGTCCATGAGAACCCCGCCCGGGAACGAACATTGGAACCTGAAAGCCTTGGAACCTTTTGGAACCGTTCTTAAGAGCCGAAGAAGTACTTGAGGCTGAACATCACGCGGTAGACATCGTTGAGGTCCGCGGTCTGTTCATACGACGTGCTCATCAACTGGTTGTTGATGGTGCGCATCCGGTATTGCATCCGGCCTTGCGCATCGGCCGGCCCACCCTGCGCTGCCGTCGGCACGATCAGGGGCGAGTTCGAGACCAGGCGCTGCGACACGCCCCAGTTCTTGTTCAGCAGGTTGCCGAAGTTGATGAAGTCGACGCGGAACTGGAAGCGATGACGCTCGCCGCCGATGTTCGTGAACAGATCCTGCGTGATGCTCATATCGAGGCGCTTGACCAGCGGCAGGAACACGGCGCCGCGCTCCGCATACTGACCGCGACGCTCGCTGAGGTAGGGATCCTGGGAGATGAACGCGTCCCACGCCGCCGCCTGCTGCGCCGCGGTGAAGCCCGGGATGTCCTGGAAGTTCATCTCGCTGACGTTGCGGTGGATGTAGAGCAGGTCGTTGGACGTCGCGCCGTCGCCATTGACGTCGCCCGAGAAGATGTAACTGCTGTTGCCGATGGTGCGAGCTTCGAAATATGCCGAGATCGAGGTCGCGCCAAACCCGAAGTACTCGCGGCGATAGCTGCTCGCGAGGAAGAATCGATGGCCCGGTGACGCATCCGCGTAGGCCAGGCCGGGGTTGTTCGGGTCGTTGGACATTTCGTTGCCGCTCCACGAGCCGAACGCGATCGATCCCGGATCCACGGTGTTCTTGCTTTCACCGTAGTTGTAGCCGGTCTTGAACATGCCCCAGGTAAAGTTCCTGTTTGCGGAGAACACGGTGTTCCAGGAACGACCGACGTTCTGGTTCTTCATCACCGTGGCGTTCGTCACCTGGTTGCCGGTGGCGTTGTTGATGCGGTTGCCGGTCCAGCGCAAGCGGCTGTCGGGACCCGCAAACGCGGCCTGCGCTGCCGGCAGGTTGGCGTTGATGTAATACACGCCGTTGACATCGCGGTTGTAGAGGAACTCCGCGGTACCGGTGATGCCAAAGGGCAGACGCTGATCCACCGCGACGTTGCTGCGCCAGACCTGCGGGAACCTGAAGTCTGGATCGGTCAACGCCAGCTCGTATGAGGCGGCCGGTGCACCGGTTACCTCAGTCGGTTTGTAAGCATTCGGGTCTGGATTGAACGGCCGATTGGTGGCGTTGAAGATTTCGCTGAAGCCGGTGAGCACGCCGGTATTGCCGATCTGGTTAGAAATCCAGACGAACAGCGGCTTGCCGGTGAAGATACCCGTGCCGCCGCGCAGCTGCGTCGTCCGGTCGCCGGTGACGTCGACGTTGAAGCCGACGCGCGGCGACCACAGCGGGTTGGAGTCGGGCAGCTTCGCGGTGTCGTATTGCACCGGCTGGCCGTTCTCGTCGCGGAAGGTCAACGCATCGGCGTTGGCATTGCGATAGCCGGTCTCGCCGAAGATCGGCACATCGACTCGCAAGCCGGCCATCACTTTCATCCGGTCAGTGACCGTCCACTCGTCCTGCAGGTAGGCGCCGGTGTAGGTGACCTTGAGCGGCTGGATCGGCTTCTCCTGGCCGGGGATGTTGTTGTAGCGAACCTGGAACCGATTCAGCGTCACCGGACGAACCCGATTGACGTCGTCGTAGAAGTCCTGCAGCGAGTTGTAGACGTAAACGCTCTGCGAGCCGGGGAAAAACACGTTCTCCGAGTTGTAGCGCTCGAAGCTGAAGCCCGCTGTGATCGAGTGCTTGGTCGCGAACCGGGTGAAGTTGTTCTGCAGCTGAAACTCGTTATAGCGCAGCTCGTTGTTCGGCGTGAACGGCTCGTAACCGAACGAGGTGTACACCTGTTGCTGTTCGAGGATGTCGACGAACGGGAAGAAGGTACCGACGCGCGTGGAGCGGCTCTCATCGGAATTGTTGTAGCCCACGATCAACGAGTTCGACATCGTGCTGCCGATCACCGTGTTGAGTTCCGCCACTGCCGACTTGCGGTTCTCGAGGATCTGGTAGTTCGACCCCTGGAAGTTCAAGCCGCGCGTCGTGGCGTCGCGACGATTGCCGAAACCCAGCGACGACGAATTCGACACCAGCACGTCGGTGTCCGAGTCCAACTGGTTGTAGCGGAAGCTCAGCTTGTTACGGTTGCTGATGTTGTAGTCGAACTTGCCAAGCAGACGACGGCCGGGAATGAAGTGCTGGTAGCCTTCGTACGGCCCCGGGTCGTAGCTGAAACGCGAGTTGAGGAACGAGCTCAGGGCGTTCAGGTCCGACGCATTGACGCGCATGATGCTGCCGCCGGGCGTTTCACCACCACGATTGGCCCGGTAGGTCGTTCCGGGCTGTTCCGTCTTCTCCTTCTCGGCGTTGCCGAAGAAGAAGAGCCGGTTCTTGACGATCGGGCCCGCGCCCCAGCCGCCATAGTTCGTGAACTTGAACGTACCGACGTTGACGGTGCTGTTCTTCGCCTCGGTGCCGGTCAGGCCTTCGTTGCGCCACTGATAAAAACCGGAGCCGCGGAAGTTGTTGGTGCCGCTGCGGGTGACGGTGTTGACGCCGGCGCCGACGAAGTTGCCCGAGCGCACATCGAAGGGCGCGACGTTGACCTGCACCTGCTCGATGGCGTCCATCGAGATCGGCGCAACGTTGGTGCGGTCGCCCGGCTGGTTGCCGAGGCCGAACGAGTTGTTGAAGTAGGACCCGTCAACCGTGATGTTATTCATGCGGTTGTCCTGGCCGGCGAACGACATGTTGCCGCCCATGGCCGGCGTGAGGCGCACGAACGATTCGAGACGGTTGTTGATTGTCGGCAGCGAGGCGATCTCCTGGCGCGTCACGGCCGTCGCCGCACCAGTGCGGTTCGACGCGAAGATGGCGTCGCTCTGCGCGGTGACGGTCACCGTTTCGG
>DASVFC010000504.1:0-4921 GCA_036380235.1 Vicinamibacterales bacterium | reverse complement strand
GTCTCGCTCGATGCATCTGCAAGAACGTGTCCTGGACGAGATCGTCTGCTTTTGCGGCATCGCGGACGTGCGACAGCAGGTAACGTCGCAACACCGGCGCGAGCAGCACATACAGCTCGTCAAAGGCCTCGAAGCGCCCCGCTTGGTACTCGCGCATCAGCCGCCGCAGCTCGTCGCCCTGAGCGAGCTGTGGTCTGGCGTCGCCGGCCTGCGGGTCGAATGGATCTGCCATGTATTTGCCGCCGGCTGGCGATCGTATCCGAGTTACCGGCGACCCGCGGCAAACGGGGTCAGGACAGTGGTGATGAAGTGATGGGTGGGCGTCGCCACGCCGGCCTCCTGGCCCAGCCTCGCCACCGCGCCGCTGAGCCATGGCAGTTCAAGCGGCCGGCCGCGCTCGAGATCTTCCAGCATGGACGACTTCGAGCCCGGCGGAAAGCCTTTGATCATGCCTAGCGTGCTCTCGATGATGTCGGATGGAAAAACGATGCCCCTGGCGGTGCCCACCGCGATCGCTTCGTCGATCGCGTCCATCATCATCTTGAACAGCGCCGGATCGTCGCGAACGACGCCCATCGGCGAGCGCGTCACCGTGGTCATGCCGCTCCACGTGGACAGGCGAATGAATTTCACCCAGAGGTCGGTTTCGACGTCGGTGGTCGCCTTGCCCTTGAAGCCGGCACGAGTGCACGCGTCCTCGAAGGCGATCAGCCGATCCGATCGGCGGCCGTCACGCTCGCCGAACACGAGCGAGTGTGCGGTGGTGTGGCGCAGGTGTCCGGGCTTGTCGATCACGACCACGATGTATGCCGCACCGCCGGCCACGTGATCGGCACCGACGTGCTTCGCCACCATGTCCATCGCCTCGACGCCGTTCTGCAGCGTGATGACGACGGTATCGGGGCCAATCAACGGTTGCAATGTCGCGGCCGACGTGTCGACGTCATACAGCTTGACGGTCAACAAGACGACGTCCACCGGGCCGATCGCCTGTGGTCGATCGGTCGCCTGCACCTTGGGAACATCGAGATTGCCGTTCGGGCTTTCGATCTGCAGGCCGGTCTCCTGCATCGCTTTCAGGTGCGCGCCTCGCGCCAGGAAGGTTACATCTTCACCGGCCGCGGCCAGCCGCGCGCCGAAATAGCCGCCGACGCCGCCGGATCCGAAAATGGCAATCTTCACAGCTTCACCGCATCCAGGCTGATCACCGGGTCGTCGCCGACGACCGTGGCGTTGTGAGTGGTGCCGCGCGGAATTTCCATCCACTCGCCCGGCCCGAGCACTTTCATGTGGCCGCGTACCACGAGGCGCAACCGGCCCGAGAGCACCGCGTCGATCTTGTCGACGTCATGCTTGTGATCGGGGAACACGGTGCCGGGCTCGTAGACGTACCTGGCGACGCGATAGCCGAGCGATTCGAGCTTCGCGCGCAGGGCGGCTTCGGTGAGCGGGCCGTCGGCCGCGTTCCACCGTTGCGGCGTCATTACTGTGCGGCGTCGGTTGGCGAGGCGGGCATGCCGGGCATCGATCCGCCGGAGAGTTCCTGATCGATCATCAGCAAGCCAACGCCGGTATTGCCGGCCAGTCGGATGCGGCTCAGCACCGCGCGCGCCGCCGCTTCCTCTTCCATCTGCTCGGTGACGAACCATTGCAACATCACCACGCCCGGCCGATCTTTGGCCTTCTCCGCCATCGTGTAGAGCTCGTTGATCGACGCCGTGACTTCCTGCTCGTTCCTCAACACGTGAGCGCAGAGCTCCTCGGCCGATTGCCACGACATCGGCGGCGCCGCGATCTCCGGCAGCACGACCTTCTGGTCGCGCTCCACCAGGTGATCGATGATCCGCTTGGCGTGCAGCAGTTCATCACCTGACTGCTTGCGCATCCACGTCGCGAAACCCGGCAGGTCGTGTTCCGCAAGCCAGATCGACATCGCGAGGTACTCGTGCGACGCGCGAAACTCGAGTCGCAGGTGATCGTTCAGGCCTTTCAGCAGGTCATTGGTCATCGGGTTGTAAATTGGCGTTAGTCGGTGTCACGGGGTAATGGTGAAGCGATACGTTGGCGATGTCGCGATCACGTCGCTGCCCTTGCGCGCCGTCACGCTCCACTGGTGCACTTCCGGCTCGAGCGCCACCGTTGCCGGCAGCTTCGTCTCGGTCGCGGTCATCGGATCGCTTTCCCACACCACCCGGTTCCCGGTCACGGCCACGATGCGGATGACGTAGCCGTCGGCGCCGTCCACGGGCTGCCAGCGGAACATGTCGATGTGGCCGCCCATTGCGCCTTCACCCGGCTCGACCAGCGTCACCGTGCCGGACGGCTTCGGCGCCGCGGGAGCCGACGGTGGCACCGGCGCTGCCGGTGGTGGTTCGTTGCTTGGATTGGTATTGCCGCCGCCGCAGGCCGCGGCAGCGATGACGATTGCACAGGCACACACACCAGGAACGAAACGAATCATGAGCGACGTCGCGCGAGCTCGAAACCCACGCCTCCCAAAAGGACGAACAATGCGGTCCCGGTCATTGCCAGCGGCAATTGCCCGTGCCCGCCAAAATACACGGCCGCCGCCATCGATGCGGCTGCCGCAGACAGCACCGCCACCACGGCGGCATAGGACGGTTTGCTTGTCCCCATCCGTCAATTGTATTAGGGAAGCCGATCCGACAACAAAGCAACTGCCAGCGCGTAGGCGTGGGCGCAGTTGTAGCCCAGGAGCGTTTCGTAATTGCCGTAGACCAGGTAGGACTTCGAGCCGGCGTTGAGGAGCGACGCCGCGCGATCGACCTTCGGCAGCGGGCCACCCGTCACGGTCCGCAGGCCCAGGGCCTGCCACTTCGCGAGCGGCAGCGGGATGCTCATCTCGCGCGCGGCGCGGCACCCACTCTGCCGCACACCGACTTTCTGCACCAGCGGCGCGAAGCCGCCCTTCGGCAGCCGCACCTCGCGCCCCCATGTCTGCGCCTGATTCCAGCCGTAGGCCTTGAGGTAATTGGCGATCGACGCAAACACGTCAGGCAGCGTCTTCCAGATGTCGCGCCGTCCATCGCCGTCGTAATCCTGCGCGTGCGCCATGTAACTCGACGGCATGAACTGCGTCTGCCCCATCGCGCCGGCCCACGATCCTTTCATCGACTGCAGATCGATGAAGCCCTTGTCGACAATGTTCAGCGCGTGCATCAGCTCCGCGGTGAAGAACGCGCCGCGCCGGCCGTCCCACGCGAGGGTCGCCAACGCCTGGATGATCGGCCGCGTGCCGGTGAAGCCGCCGAAGTTCGACTCCATGCCCCAGATCGAGACGATGACGCTCGCCGGCACCTGGTATTTCTTCTCGATCTCGGCAAGGACGCGGCGATGCTGCCGCGCCTGCTCCACCGCCGTGCGCACGAAGCGCCGCGTCAGCCGGCGCTGCAGGTACTGATCGATCGTCAGCACCGTCTCCGCTTGCGTGCGATCGCGTTCGACGACGATCTCGAGCGGCTCGAGGCCGCTCAAGGCCGCCTCGACGGTGGCGGCGCTCACCCCGCTGGCGAGCGCCTGCTCCTTCATTTTGGCGATGAACTCGGAAAATTCCGGACGCGCCGATTCGGCGGGCGCCGGCACGGCAACCTGGGCGCGCATGCCGGCGCCCAGAAGCAGCACGACGATGATCGTTAGCGCGCTACAACGCATTGCCGGCCGCACCGTCAACGGTGATGGCCTGGCCGGTGATGTAGCTTGCCGACTGCGAAGCAAGAAAGACCACAAGATTGGCCAGCTCTTCAGGCCGTCCCAGGCGGCCGAGCGGGATGCTCGCTACCGAGGCCTTCCGTACATCTTCGATCGACTTGCCGACCTTTTGCGCCGTGGCGTTATCCAACTCGGCGATGCGCTCGGTGTCGATGCGGCCCGGCGCCACGACATTGACCAGAATCCCCTGCGGCGCCAATTCACGCGACATCGTCTTGGCAATGCCCCACACGCCTGCGCGCAGCGCGTTCGATAGCGCCAGGTTCGGGATCGGCTGCTTGATTGAAGACGAAGCGATGGTGATGACGCGACCGTAGCCCGCTTTCTTCATCTCCGGCGCCGCCGCGCCGACAATGCGGGTGAAACTCAACAGGTTCTGCTCGAACGCCTTCTGCCACTGCTCATCGGTCATTTGCAGCGTTTCGCCCGCCGGCGGGCCACCCGCGTTGTGGACGACGATCTCGAGGCCGCCGTATTCCGAGACCGCGGCGTCAACGAGGCGCTTCGCCTCGCTCGCCGAGCTGACGTCGGCGACGAGCGCCTTGACCGTGGCGCCGGTCTCCCGCCGAATCGTCTCGGCGGCCGTTTCGATGCGCTGCTGATCACGGCTGCATACGACCAGGTGACAGCCTTCACGCGCTAGACCAAGTGCCGACGCGTAACCCAGCCCGCGGCTCGCGGCCAGCACGAGCGCTCGCTTTCCCTTCAATCCAAAATCCATGTGTGCCTAGACCTTTGCCGTAAATTCCGGGCTCCCGCCGCGCGGACTCTGCGCTGTGGGGTGTAGCAGCGACAACCGCATCAGGATGTCGTCGAGGTCGCTCAAGGTGTCGGCGTCAACCGGCGTAAACGGCGCCCGCACCCTGGACGCGGCGATGACACCGCGCAGTTGATAGATATGCTTGCGCAGCGCCAGGTTGATGCGCGGCTGGTTCTCGAAGCGAATGATGGGCAGGTACTTGTAGAACACGTTGGTGGCGCCGTCGCGGTCACCAGCCGTGAACCTGGTGTAGATGTCGACCAGGATCTCAGGGAACGCAAACCCGGTCATCGTGCCGATCGCACCGTGGCGCAGCTCCTCGAGGAACATCATCCCGCCAAGCCCGCCGAAGATCTTCACCTCGCGCGAGATCGCCAGGATCTGGGTGATCTTCATCGGCGCCGGATCGTCTTCGAGCTTCAGGAACGCGAG
>DASVFC010000503.1:0-6936 GCA_036380235.1 Vicinamibacterales bacterium | reverse complement strand
GAGATCGAGCTGCTGATCCTGAAGCGCATGCGCGAGTTCACGAATGGCGAGCACTCTAGCATGTTCCACGGAACCGGCTTCGATTACGTCGGCCTGCGCGACTGGCAGGCGGGCGATCGGTTCGAGCACATCGACTGGCCGCAATCCTCGCTGAACAACTTCAGCCCGCTGGTCGTCCGCGAGTTCGAGCAGCCGACGACCTCGAGCGTGGTTCTCGTCGCCGACCGGTCCGCGTCCACGCGCTGCGGCGCCGAGACAGCCGGCGGCGAGCGCCGCGGCTTGCAGATCGCGACGTTGATCGCGCGCGCCATCGCCACCGTCGGCATGTCGGCGGTGTTCTTCCAGGACTCGATCGGCCTGATCACGTTCGACGAAGGATTTCGCAATCTCGGCGCGGTGCGGCCGCGTATTGGCAAGGGCCAGGTGATTCACTGCATCGAGGCCTACCAGGCCGGTCACGGTCTGCAGGAGATGCGTAATACCGGCAGCCTGAGCGCGATGCTCACCGGCTTTTCACGCAAGACGGCGATGATGCCGGTGGTCTCCGATTTTCTGTTCGACGAAGCGCCGGCGTTCCTCAAGGAACTGGCGCAGGTCAACAACATCCACGACGTCTTCCTGATGATGGTGGACGCGTCGTTCGCCTTCGAGCTGCCGAAGGTATCCGCGGGCTGGGTCGAGGTCTACGACGTCGAGACCGGTCAGACGAGGATGATGTCGCGTCGGGAACTCAGCCGCCAGAGCGATCGCGTGCGCGCGTGGCAGGACGAGATCGCGCGTCAGGCGAAAGACAACGATCTGGATGTTGTGCGCCTCACGCTGGATCAAGTGAGATTCGATGTTGCGTTAGTGGAATGGGTCGCGGAGCGGCGTTTGCGCCGCCGCAAGTGAAATCAAGAACCAAATCTAAAATCAAGAATCAAAGATCCAAAATCAAAATTATGGGACGAGCCCTCATCTTATTTGTCGTGGTTGTTGCGAGCGCGACCGCTGCATTTGCCCAGGCCCCGAACCCCGGCCGGCAGGCGCCGCCGGCCGACATGGTCGAGGTCGAGCCGATCACGTGCTGGTGGCGCACGTCGGTCACAGCCGTGCGCACCGCCGAGCCCTTCGACATCAGGCTGACGTGCTCGGTGGTGGAAACCGAGACGAATAAAGTCGTCGCCGACTTTTCCAAGCTTGATCCCACGGTGGTGCAGCTGCCGCCGTTCGAGGTGCTCGGCGGCACGCACGCCGGCGACCTCACCGTCCCCGGCAAGCGGTTCTTCCAGTACGACTACCGCCTGCGGCTGATGTCGGAGGATCTGTTCGGTGGCGACGTGCCCATCCCGCCGCTCGAGATTTCGTATCGCATTGAAAGCCAGGTGGCTGGTGGCGACACCGCGCAGGGCCGTGAGCAAAGCTACGTGCTGCCGCGGGCGTCGGTGCGCTTGATCTCGATCGTACCCGACGACACCAGCGACATTCGCGAAGCGCCCGCTTCGGCGTTTACGCGCATTGAAGATCGCGACTCGCGCGCCAACCTGCTGCAGACCATCGCCACCGTGCTGTTCGCGCTCGCCGGCGTGATCGCGGTGATGATGCTGGTCGGCATGATTCGCCGGAAGACGAAGTCGGAAGTGCGCACGGCCGCGCACGTGGCGCCGCGGACTATTCTCGCCGCCGTCAATCGCGAGCTCGACGAAGTGCAGCGCGCCAGCCGCGGCGGCTGGACGCCGGAACTGGCCGGCCGCGCGCTTGCTGCGCTACGGATCGCCGCTGCCTATGCCGTCGGCAAGGGGGTTGGCCAGCGCGCCGGGACGTCCACCGACGCGCCGGTTGAAGGTGAGCTCGTCGTCACCGGCCCACTGGGTCGCGGCCGCGCGTTCGTGTCGGGATCGGCGACCACCGAATCCGCATCCGGACCCAATGCACCTCACGGCCTCGCCGAGGCCATGAAGACGCTGACCGCGGCTCGTTACGGGCGAGCGGAAATGAAAGGCGACATCGACGACGCCATCGCCACGGCGATCCGCGTGACCAGGCAGCAACAGTCGGCGCATTCACTCCCGGCCGAATGGGGCCGCAATTTCTCCAAGTCGGTGGTGGATTTGCGTCGCAAGGTTTGGGCTTGAGGGCATAAGGGCTTGAGGGCTTGGGCTTGAGGCCATGCAACTAGTTCGCGACACCTGGCAATCGATCGTCGCTCTCTGGGCGGAATGGGGCGATCTCTATCTCGATCGCCTGATCTTTTCCGAGCAGACCGCGGCGCAGCAGCTGCTGATCGCGCTTGCCGGCCTGGCGGCGGTCTTTTTCGTGGTTCGCTCGTTCGGCCATCGCAATCCAGCCAATCGCCGAATGGCGCTGCCGGCAATCGTCAGCAAGCCAGGCTGGTCGCGCGCATCGGTGTCGCGCCACGGCGCGCTGATGCTGGCGCTGGCCGGCTTGCCCTTCTTCGTCATTGCGTTCTCGGATCCGCGTACCACGCTGACCCGGTCCGAAACCACCTTTCCAGGCCGGCGCATCGCCCTGCTTGTCGACGCCTCGTCGAGCATGCTCTCGGCGCTGCCCTCGTCGCAGCTGGCAAAAGGCGCACCGAACAACGCGGCCTTCTTCACCACCGTCGGCGCGGCGCGCTACTTCATCGAGCGCCGCATGGCCGGAAAGTACCGCGACCTGATGGGGCTGGTCGAGTTCGGCGACAACGCCTACGTGATCACGCCGTTCACGAACGATTACGAGAACATCCTGCTCAGCACGGCGTTGATCGGCGACTGGAACGAGTTCATGGCGTTTCCGGATCAGGGAACCGTGGTCGCGCGTGCCGTCGAACAGGCCGTCGGTTTGTTCCAGGCCTTCGACTTCCTCGATGCGTCGGGCAACCTGATGGTGATCTTCACCGACGGCGCCGATGCCGACGTGCTGGAAAACGGCAAGACCGTCGACGACGTCCTGGCCGAAGCTCAGCGTGCCAAGATCCCGGTTTACCTGATCAAGATCGGCGGCAACATCCAGAACAAGCGCAGCGTCGCCGACGAATTGTGGATTGGCGCGGTGAAAAGGACCGGCGGCGAATTTTTCTCGGGCGCCGACGAGGCCACCATCATCCGAGCCGTCGAGGCGATCGATCGCCGCTCCGCCGGCACGATCGAGATGAAGCAATACAGCACCGAGCGGCCGCGCTACGCGGTGTTCGCGCTGACCGCGGCCGCGCTGTGGTGCGCCGCATTGATACTGCGTTTTACCGTCCCAACGTTCCAAACCTTCCCGTGAGACACCCATGAGATCTTCGACTTGGTTTGCACAGGCCATCATCGCGTTGTTGCTCGTCGGCGCCGGCGCCATTCTGTGGCGCTCGTCCGAGGCCGAGCGGCGACTTGCGGCGGCGGAGCGTGATCTGGTCACGTTGCGTTACGACGCCGCCGCGGCAGGCGCGGCACAGCCGGGCGGCAGGCTCGCCAACCTGATGCCGGGCGCCGGCCGGACCAGTGGCGATGCGAAGAACGTCGAAATGACGGCAGCCTACTGGCAGGGCAACTACGAAGCGGTCGCCGAGACACCCGAAGCCAAGCTGCTGGCCGCCAACGCCGCCTATCGCAACATGCGCAAAGCCGGCGGCTCGTGGCAGGCGGTCGTCGGCCGCATGGACACTCTGGTCAAGCAATACGCGGAGATTCTCCGTGACGATCCGAACAACGCCGAAGCCGCATTCAATTACGAATACATCGTTCGCCTGCGTCAGGTGATCGCCGCGCGCAAGCAGCCGGTGGCCCCGGTTGATGCGGCGGACGCCGGCCTGTCGATCCATGGCTTCGCCGGCGCGCCGCCTGAAGAGTCAGACATGAAGAAGTTCAAGATGATCGTGCCGATGCGGCCCGACGAGCGTCTCGAAGCCGAAAAGGCAGGCAAGGGCGCCACCAAGGTAAAGAAGGGGTAAGTGCGTTTCGGCGCTCCAGGATTTCTCCCGCTGCTCGCGATTCCTGCGGGCCTGCTGATCTTGTGGTCGTGGCAGCTGTGGAAGCGCCGCGCTGATGCGCGCGCGTTCATGCGCCGCCGGCAGGTCCCGGTTAACGAGCGCATCCCGTTCTTCGGCGAGCTGCTGTTCTGGCTCTTCCTGATCCTGGCCAGCGGTTCCGCGCTGACCGCGCTGGCGCGTCCTCAGGCCGTGACGTCGTTGGTCCGCACTGCAGGCATCGACCTGGTGATCTTGCAGGACGGCTCGGCATCGATGCACGTCACCGACATGCGTCCGAACCGGTGGCAGCGATCGATGCGCTTCCTGAGAACGCTCGGCGAAACGCTGCGCTGGGAAAACGATCGCGTCGCGATGGCGCTGTTCGCGCACGTGGCGACGCCGCAGATCCGCCTCACCAAGGATCCCAATACGTATTTCTTCTATCTCGATCACCTTGAAGAAGCCTCGCCGTTCCGCCTCCAGGACGACGGCACGTGGGATACGAACATCGAGCGCGGCATCTACTGGGGACTGCGCTTGCTCGAGAAGGACGAAGAGCTGCGCAAGCAAAGCGGGCTTGCGGAGAAGGTGCAGTCCAATAACGCCCGCGCGTTCGTGTTGGTGACCGATGGCCAGGCTTGGAGTGGCGAGGTGGCCAACTCGCTGGCGCTGGCGCAGGAGCGCGGCGTTCCCTTGAGCGTCGTCGGCGTTGGCACCACCGCCGGTGGCCTTATCCCTGATCCGACGCGCGCACCCGATCAGCCCGCATTGCGATCGGTGTTGAACCGCGCGGAGTTGACGCGCGTGGCCACCGCCGGTGGCGGCCGTTACTTCGAGCTCGACGTGCAGACCGACCGCGACATCGCGAATGCGATCATCGATCAGACGCGGCGCCGCGCCGGCACCGTCGGCATTCAGGAAGGGACGCAGGACCTGTATTGGAACTTTCTGCTCGGCGCCGCGGTCTGTCTCGCGCTTGGCGTCTTGTTCCTCCGCGACCGCGTCGCCCTCGCGTTGCAACTTGGCGCCGCCGTTGCGGTGCTGATGTTCGTCGCTGCCGTGTTCTGAGGCCCCGCTCGTGCGCCCCCGCGGCTTCAATGCCGCAACACACCACTCCACTCAAGAAAACTTTCGATGCGTCGCCACTCCCGAGGACAGTCGTTGTGGCCGCAGGGCAGTTCAACGAACTGCGCACCGGGGACCAGTGTTGCGAGTTCCTGTCCATGAGCGAACGGCACGATCGTGTCTTGGCGGCCGTGGAGTATCAGGAGCGATCCGCGATACCTCGACAGCGACGTACGGTTATCGAATCGGTCGCGAATGAGCGCACCCGGTGCGCCGAACCGCGCCGCGAAGTCGGCAACGCTGGTGAACGTGGATTCGAGAATCATCGCCGCGACTGGCCGATTGATTGCGAGCCGCACCGCCGCCCCACCGCCGAGCGATCTACCATACGCGACGATCTTCGTTGCATCGACCCGCGGTTCTTTCGCCGCCCAGTCGTAAAGCGCGATGACTGATTCGGTAATCGACTTCTCAGACGGCGATCCTGTCGCACGGCCGTAACCCGGATATTCGACCAGCAGGACGCCGACACCCCACCGGCGTGCGGTATCGAATTCCTCCGCCCAGTAATCAGCGAGCTCCCCATTGCCATGCATGAACATGAGTAGTGGCGCCGTGCCGGTGGCGTCGATCGGGGCCAGGTATATTCCATACGCTTCGCCGCCCTCATACGCCACCCGTACGTCTTCGGTGCCCGGCGGCGGACCGGCCGGCACTTCGGGAGGCATTGGGAACAAAATGCTGCGTTGAACCATGAACAACAGTGCCAGGTAGGCGGCGGCGATGACGAGCGGGACAATCATCAGCCACGCATAGGGACTCATCG
Organism: Vicinamibacterales bacterium; assembly: GCA_036380235.1. GTDB lineage: Bacteria > Acidobacteriota > Vicinamibacteria > Vicinamibacterales > UBA2999 > 12-FULL-67-14b. The sequence goes on along the minus strand of DASVFC010000503.1, from coordinate 1,111 downwards.
GCGTCGTGTTCCTGCTCCCCACCAACAGACGTTATAGTGGATGTGTGCTGCGACAGTCCCTGCTAATTTGCGTCGTCGCGATCACCGGCGCAGCCTGCACGATCACGCCGCAGGAAGAGGATTACACCGCGAAGATCGCCGCCGTTCGGGCGGCCAAGGACGACAGCTTCAAGAACGATCCCCAGTCTCCCATACCGGCGGACAAGAAGACGTCGCTGTTGCCGCTCACCTATTACCCGATCGACGAAAGCTACGCCGTACCGGCTATGCTCGAGCCGCTCGCCGAACGTACGCGCATCCAGGTGCCGACCTCGACCGGTAAGATTCGCAACATGGAGCGGATCGGCACCTTGAAGTTCGCGCTGCAAGGCAAGCCGATGCGGCTGACGGCGTTCGTCGACGTCGATTCGCCGCAGGTGAATCGCTTGTTCGTGCCCTTCGCCGATCAGACCAGCGGCAACGAAACCTATCCCGCCGGCCGCTATATGGAGCTCGATCCTACGGCGACCGGCATCTACGTCGTCGACTTCAACATCGCCTACAACCCTTACTGCTATTACAACGCCGAGTTCGATTGTCCCTATCCGCCGAAGGAAAACCGCCTCGACGCGCCCATTCGCGCCGGTGAGCGCGTGCACAATGCCACTGCGGGCGCTGCAAGCGATCGTTTTTGATTTCGACGGCGTCATCGCCGATAGCGAGATGCTGCACCTGCGCGCGTATCAACACGTGCTGGCGGGCGAGGGCGTCTCGATCTCGAGCGAGGAATACTTCGACCGTTATCTCGGCTACGACGATGTTGGGGTGTTCAAGGCGTTGACGAAAGACAAGGGGCTCGCACTCGACGACCAGCGGATGAAGCAGCTGATCGAGCGAAAGGGCGAGCGTTATGAATCGCTGGCGGCCGCGGGCGACATGCTGTTCCCGGGTGCCGCCGATTTCATTCGCAATGCGGCGGCCGTGGTACCAATCGCGATCGCCTCTGGGGCGCTCACGCACGAGATCGAAGAAGTGCTCGAGCGCGCCAACCTGCGTTCGCTGTTCCCGATCGTCGTTGGCGCCGATCAGACTGAGCGCAGCAAGCCGGATCCCCAGCCGTACCAAACGGCGT
>DASVFC010000502.1:0-3187 GCA_036380235.1 Vicinamibacterales bacterium | reverse complement strand
CGTCGGCTGTCACGGCCCCGGCGCCGTTGCCGCCGGGATGGCGCCCGACCTGCGAGCGGCGTTCGCGGTCACGTCGCTCGAACAGTTCGCGCGAATCGTCCGCGGTGGCGCGCGTTCGGCTCGCGGCATGCCCACCTACGCCACCATCACCGATCAGGAGCTGGCCGCGTTGCAGCATTACATCAGGCAGCAAGCAGACCTGGCGCTGCGGTCGAAGCCCTGAGATCGTGATCGCGGTTCAACTCAGCGACTTCTCAACGGCGTCGATTAACTCCGGCGCCGTCATGCGATTCCACGTTTCGTTGACCGCAACGGTGATCGTGGATGGCTTGGGCGGCCCCGACATCGCAATGCCGCGCACGGCAAGCCTCGCCGCCACATCGGCGACGCTCACGTCCTTGAACGTGATGCGAGTGAGGTTCGTCCCACCAGGGATACGCTCGATGCTTAATCGCGGATGTTTCGCGAGGGCGGCAAACACAACTTCAGACGCCGTCACCGCGCTCTTCAGTCGCGCGCTGAATCCGTCCATGAAATGCCGCGCCACCAGCGCGGCGTTCCAGCCCGCGGCGAGATTGCCGCCGAACATCCGGCGGACGTGAAACATGCCGTCAAGGACGCGCTTCGGCCCGGCGAGGATCGCACCAATGCCGCAATTGAAGTATTTCCACAGCGACACATAAACCGTATCGAAGTGAGCGCTGTACTCCGCGGGTGAAATCCCGGTGTAGGCGCACGCGATGAACAGGCGCGCGCCGTCGAGATGCATGCCGATGCCGCGACCCCGCGCGTAAGCTGAAATACGTTTGGCTTCCTCCCAGTCGAACATCTGGCCCGACAGCCGCCGGATTGGGCTTTCAATCAAGATGGCGCCGACGTCTGCCGCCACTCGCCCACCGGCGGTCCGTGCCACGATCGATTCGACGTCCGCCACCGTGAATGTAGCGCGGCCGGCCGCGAGCGGCATCAGCGTCAGGCCCGAAAGCGTCTGGCACGCGTCGCCGGTGTCGTTGTAGACGTGGCTCATCTCCGGCACGATGACGCGGCGCTTGCTGCCGGCGAGCGCGCGCAACGCGAGTTGATTGGCGAGCGTGCCCGATGGCATGAACACCGCGGTCTCTTTGCCGAGCAGCGTCGCCCAGTGCTGCTCGAACTTCTCGACCTCGCCGCCAAGCAGGTAATTGTCCTCGACGACCTCCTGGCCCTGGCACAGCCGGTTGAGCAGCGTCGCGTATTCGCGCGGGGTGATGCCAACGCCGTCACCCGACGTGTGGACGATGCGATCGGGCTCAATGCTGGTACCAGCGAACACCGGGGCGTAGGGCAGGCATCCCACGCCCACCGTGGCGCCGAGCGTTCCCACGAAATCGCGGCGGCTGATGTGATCCATATGACGGCCTGTGCGGCAGAGTGTATCCGATAGGCGCCGCCCGGATTCGACCGCCCTTCCATATAATCGTCGGCGCATGAAGAAACTGTCGATCGCATTTGCGCTGCTGATATTGGTGTCGATTGGCCTGTTTGTCCCCTTCGACCTGGCGAACTCCCGCGGAGTTCTACTCGCTCAGGGTCAGGGTCAGAACCAGGACCCCTGGGCATCGGCCACCTTCAATAACCTCCGGCTACGTGCCATCGGCCCGGCGTTGATGTCGGGCCGTATCAACGTGGTCGCCGTTCATCCAGAGGAGAAACACACCTGGTATATCGGTGTCGCGTCGGGCGGCGTATGGAAGACCACTAACGCCGGCACGACGTTCACACCGGTGTTTCAGAATGAGGGCTCGTATTCGATCGGTCACGTCGTGATCGACCCGAAGAACCCGAACACGATCTGGATCGGCACCGGTGAAGCCAACAACCAGCGCAGCGTCGGCTGGGGCGACGGCCTCTATCGCAGCGACGATGGCGGCCGGTCGTGGCGCAATGTGGGGTTGAAGGACTCGCAACACATCGGCCGCATCGTGATTGATCCGCGTGATTCGCGGGTGGTCTACGTGGCGGCCTATGGCCCGCTGTGGAGCGGCGGCGGCGACCGCGGCCTCTACAAGACCACGGATGGCGGCGCCACCTGGAACAAGATCCTCAACATCAGCGAGCACACCGGCATCAGCGACGTGATCATGGATCCTTCCGATCCAGACGTGCTGCTCGCGACCGCGCATCAACGGCGCCGTCATACCTGGACGCTGATCCACGGCGGCCCGGAGAGCGGATTGCACAAGTCCACGGACGGCGGCGCCACCTGGCGGCGCATCCGCACCGGCTTGCCGAACGGCGACATCGGCCGCATCGTGCCGGCCTTCTCACCCGCCCGCAAAGGCCTGGTCTACGCGAAGATCGAATCGGCTGACAACCCGGTCGCGCTGTATGTGTCGCACGATCACGGCGAGACCTGGGAGCGGCGCGCCAACGTCCAGGCGCAGCCGATGTATTACGAGAACATCCATCCCGATCCGACGGACGCCGATCGCATCTACGTGCCGTCTGTGCAGACGCTGATCTCCGATGATGGCGGCCGCACGTTCCGGAACCTCGGCGAGCGCAATAAGCACGTCGACAATCACGTGGTGTGGATTGACCCCGACAACACCGATCACCTGCTGGAAGGCAGCGACGGCGGCCTGTATGAAACGTGGGACGGTGGACGCCTCTGGAAGCACTTCGCCAACCTGTCGGTGACGCAGTTCTACAACGTCGAGGTCGACAACGCGTCGCCGATCTATAACGTCTACGGCGGCACGCAGGACAACAGCACGCTCGGCGGGCCGTCGCGCTCGAAGAGCCCGCAGGGCTCGACCAACAACGACTGGTTCGTCGTTACCGGCGGCGACGGGTTCGTCGTCCGCATAGATCCCACCGATCCGAACATCGTCTATGCCGAGTCGCAGTATGGCGGCATCGTCCGTCTCGACAAGCGCACCAGCGAGCGCGTCAGCATCCGGCCGAATGAAGATCGCGGCGAAGCACCGTTGCGCTTCAACTGGGAATCGCCGTTCATCATCAGCGCGCACAATTCATCGCGCCTTTACTTCGGCGCCAGCCGCCTGTTCCGCAGCGACGATCGCGGCAACAGCTGGAAGCCGATCAGCCCGGACCTGACGCGCCAGACCGATCGCAACACCCTGCCGGTGATGGGCCGCATCTGGCCGCCGGATGCGATTGCGCAGCACCAGTCGACCGCGACGTG
>DASVFC010000501.1:0-2104 GCA_036380235.1 Vicinamibacterales bacterium | reverse complement strand
CCCTGATAGCGACGATGTTGGCGCTGCCGCCGGCGATTGCCGTTGGGTGGGTCCTGGCGCGACGCCAATTCCGCGGCAAGGCGCTGCTCGAGACGATCGTGTCGTTGCCGCTGGTGTTGCCGCCGGTGGCATCGGGGCTCGTGTTGCTGTGGCTGTTCGGACGCCGCAGCCCGGTCGGCCGCGCGCTGGACGCCATCGGCATCGAGGTCGTATTCACGTGGAAGGCTGTGGTGATCGCGATGATGGTGATCAGCTTTCCGCTCGTGGTGCGCAGCGTCCGCGCCGGCATCGAACAGGTCGATCGCCGTTTTGAAGACATTGCCGCCACGCTCGGCGCGAGCCCGTTCCGGATCCTGCGCACCGTCACGTTGCCGCTGGCGTTGCGCGGCATCATCGCCGGCGCCATTCTCGGCTTCTCGCGCGCCCTCGGTGAGTTCGGCGCCACGATTCTGGTTGCCGGTGCAATCCCGGGCCAGACGCAGACGCTGGCAGTGGGGATCTACGCGATGGTTGAAACCGGCCGCGAAGACGCAGCGTGGGGCCTCGTGGCGGTGTCGGCGCTCCTGGCATTCGGGGCAATCTTCATTTCCAATCACCTCAGCGATCGGCGTGCGGTGGCATGATCGCGCTTACCCTCGACGTCACGATGCGGCAAGGCTCGTTCGCGCTCGAGGTGCGACAGCAGGCAGCGGTTGAAGTTCTGGGGTTGTTTGGACCGTCGGGCAGCGGCAAGACGTCGCTGCTCGAAGCGATTGCCGGCATTCGCACCCCATACGAGGGGCTAATCCGGGTCGGCGATCGGATCCTGTTCTCCTCGGCCGACCGCATCAACCTGCCGCCGCGCGACCGTCATCTCGGCTACGTCCCGCAGGACGCGTGGCTGTTTCCGAACATGAATGTGATCGCGAACATTCTATACGGCGCCCGTCACCGCGACCTCGACGGCGTCGTCGACATCCTCGACCTGCAGCAACTGCTGGATCGACGCATCGACAAACTGTCGGGCGGAGAGCGCATGCGCGTGGCGATTGCGCGAGCGCTGATGACGAAGCCTTCGATCCTGCTGCTGGACGAACCCCTTGCCGGCATCGATCGCGGGCGTCGCGAGCGCATTCTGCCGTACTTGCTCAAGATTCGGAGAGAGCTGCACGTGCCGTTGATCTACGTGACGCACGACGAAGACGAGATGACAGCGATTGCCGATCGGGTGTTGCGGTTGTCCGAGGGCCGGGTGGTTACTGCATGAAGCCTGCAGAGGCCCCGACCCACCGCAAACCTTTGTTGTGATCGACGCCCATCATCTTGCCGCGGCCCATTCGCAGCAGCGGCAGCACCGGTCGTAAGCGCGCGCCATCGCGCAGATACATGATGCGGATTTCGGCTTGCGTCGGCCCCTCCGGTGTATCGATCACCGGCTCGAACTGAATCCGTTCCTGCAGGATGTAGTTGCGCCGCTCTTGGTGCGGGATGGCGGCGATCTGCGCATCAGTGGGCGCGAAGATGATGCCGCCGCCGGCGAAGGAGAACAGCGGCTTCAGCAAGTAGCGATCGCGATCGACCGGCAGCTGCTCGATCCCGTCGAGAAATCTCGTTTCGGGAACCGACGGGTGATTGAGAAACGGGATCGAGAACTTGCTGATGCGGAAATACCACGCCGGGTGCCCCGCCCAGGACACCTCGAGGTCATCGCCGTAGCCGAATCCGAGTTGGATCTTCTTGCGCTCGAGCTCATCCGGAATCACGCGATTGTAGATGCGCTTGATCTGCCTCAGCCGCCCGTCGCGACGGTAATACAAACGGCGGCCTTCGCGTTTCACTTCCGCGGTGTCGACGGCGCGCACGCCCCACATCTGCTCGGTAACGACGAAGTCGGGCCACGTCTTCTGCCCGTGCGGCTGGATCTCCATCAGCACGACTTCATCGGGATGGTTATCGCCGACGATCGCCTTCGCCGCCAGCTGGTGATAGGTCTCTTGTGTCAGGCCGCCGAGGAAGGGATCGAGTGACGACGGCAGCTCGAACGCATCACGATACGCCTCCGCGATCGCGAGCTGAAACCCATAGAGTGACGCGAACGCCTGGAGTTCCACCAGCTTTGGCGAGA
>DASVFC010000500.1:0-13786 GCA_036380235.1 Vicinamibacterales bacterium | reverse complement strand
TTACCGCGGTCGGAAATACCTCACCCCTGGGGCGCTAGCGAACCGCGTCACCTGACTGCGACAGCCGCGTGCGACCGGCGCGGCTCGGCGCCACCTTCGACGCGTTTGTTCGCGACGTCGACAAGCACCGCCGACGCATAGCCGTAACGGACCTCTCCTTTGCGGCCGATCTTCTGGAAACGATGGCCGCGCGCGGCGAGGTCCTCCAGCGTCGGACGCGGGAAGCGGTCCTCGATTTCGATGCGCGCAGTAGTCTCGATCGGATCGGCCGGATCGCGTCCGGGGAGGAACCGCGGTGCTTCCACTGCCGCCTGCGCGCCGAGTTTGCCGTCGATCACACCGGTGATGATGTTGTAGACCGACACGGGTATCCACGCATTCCCCGCCGCGCCGACCGCCAGCCGTGGCACTTCTCCGCTCGGGGAACTTGCAAACACCAGCGTCGGCACACTCGCCGTACTCGACCGCATCAACGGCACCATGCTGCCGTAACCGGGAGCGGTGCGTGAGGAACGCAGGTGATTGTTGTAGAGGAAGCCGAGGCCCTTCGACACGTAGAACGTGCCGCCCCACGTGGACAGTGTTTGCGTCACCGCGATCATGTTGCCTTCCGCATCGGCGACCGCGAATGACGTGGTGCCGGTGCCGATGCGCGGCGTCGGCGCAGCCGGCGTTGATGGCTGATCCTCGGGCGGCGTACGTTCGTAGCGCGACGCCTTGTTCGCGTCGATCTTGGCGAACAGCTTCTTCGCGTGCTCCTTGGTGAGGTGCTCCTCGAAGTCCACCGGCCAGCGTTCGGGATCCGCCACGCGCCGCAGCGGATCGCGCACCTTCCACGACTCGACGAGGTAATGCAGGTAATCCGCATCCGTGGACGCGCGCGCGCCGGGACGCGGCTGGTAGTTTTCGAGCACGTGCAGCGACTCGAACAACTGGATACCCGTCGACAGCGGCGGCCCGCCGGCATACAGCGTGTGGCCGCGATACGACCCCATCACCGGCGCGCGCTCGATGGCGCGATACTGCGCCATGTCGGCGAAGGTGATGATGCCGCCGTTGTCCTCCATGTCGGCGGCGATCTTCTTCGCGATCTCGCCGCGATAGAAGGCGTCGGCGCCACCTTTCTGAATTGCCCGCAGCGTGTTGGCGTAATCCTTGTTGAAGAAACGATCGCCGGGGCGCGGCACCTTGCCGTTGGGCAGGTAGATCTTCGCCGCCTCCGGCCACTTCTCGAGGAAGCGCCGCCCTTCGGCAATGCTCGACGGCAGGCTTTCGTCGAGGATGAAGCCGTCTTCCGCCAGCGCGATCGCGGGGGCGACGAGATCCTCCCACTTCACCTTACCGCTCCCGTAGTTCCGGTACGCGTAGTCGAGGCCGGCCACGACGCCGGGAATGTTCGCCGCCGCCGGACCATCCGCAACGATGCGGCCTTCCTGCATGATCTTCGGGTTGTCCGGCGTGCCCTTGATCGGGACCATGTCCTTGTATTCGATCACGGTGGGCCGCTTCATGCCTTTGAGATACAGCACCGCGGTACCGTCGCCGCCGATGCCTGACGCTTCGGGTTCGACCACGCCCAGCGCGAACGACACCGCAATCATCGCGTCAACGACGTTGCCGCCTTTCTCGAAGGCGAGGCGACCGGCTTCGGAAGCGAGCGGGTGTCCCGACACTACGACGGCGCCATTCGACGTAATCACCGGCTTGATTGACGGCTGCGCCGCGACCATCTCGTCGATCACGGTTTCGAGCTCGGCCTCGTTCTTCGCCGCCGTGGCGCGGCCGCGATACTTGTCGCGCGCCGAGGTCCATTGCTGCGCGGTGTCGCCGGTGGCGTAATAGAGCGACTTCAACGTCGACCACACGCGATCGAACATCGCGGTGAATAACGCCGGTGAGGCCGCGACGTCGGCGGTGACCGTGCCGCCTTCCTCATGTACCGGCAACGGCGCCGGCACTCGCCACATCTGAAACGCAGAATTCAACGCGAACAACGGCGGCGCCTCGACCTCACTCCGCAACGGGTTGCCGTTGTAGACCGGTTGCGGATCGAGCAGGCCCGAGACGAGCAGCGTCTTCCCGTCGGGTGACCAGGCGGGAGCGCCACCCTTGCGCGACACCAGCTGCGGCTGCGCCGCAGGTTTGGCGCGCGGCAACGGTTCCTCTACGCCTTCCGGCCGCGGCGGTTCCGCGACGGCCACCCACACCGAGCCGATGCCTTCTCGCACCGCATAAAACGCGACGCGCGCATTATCCGGCGCCCACGATGGATACGATTCGGCGCCGCGCACGCGTGTCATTCGAATCGCGCGCAGCGGACGGCCGTTCTCGCCAACCGCCGGCACCGACGAAGACACCGGCTTCGGCGCCCTCGCACCCAGCGGCACGGGCTTCACCGTGGCCGGCGGCACCGGCATCCACCACAAATCCACGTCATCTTCAGAATCGCGCTCGGAAACGAACGCGACCTTCGCGCCATCGGCCGACACGCGCGGATACGTTTCGCTGTCGTCGGTTTGCGTCAAGGGCAGCGCCGCCTGCCACGTGGTCGACCCGTTGGCGGGCGACGCAACGAACAGGTCCCATTGCGATCCGGTATCGCGGTGGGCGAACACGATCCGGCCATCCGCGGTCCACGACGGCCACCGCTCGTCGCCAGGCGTTGAGGTCACGGCAACGGGGCTGGTCGCAGCGCCGTTCTTCAGCGAGACGACGAAGATGTCGAAGCCGTTGCCGCTATCGGCCGCGTAGGCGATCCGGGTTCCATCGGGAGACCAGGCAGGTTCGCGATGAATGCCGTCGCTCGCGGTGAGCTGCCTCGCCTGCTTGCCATCTGCAGACATCGTCCAGATGCGGTCGAGGTACGACACCGCGATGCGCTTGCCGTCGCTCGACCACGCCGGCTCCTGCACGCCCACCGGCGATTGCGCATGGCCGGTCAGCCCGGCCAGGAGCACCAGCGCAGAAGGCATCAGGCCGAGGGCGGAATGCCGAAGGCCGAAGGCTGAAGGCTTCATGGATTCATCACTGCGTTGACGATGTGACGGGCCGAGATGCCGAACTTGTCGAGCAGTTCATCAGGTTTGCCGCTGCGCGGGATCTCGGGAACGGCGAGCCGCGTCACCGTCAATCCTGCCGGCGCCACCGCGCGGGCAACGGCGTCGCCCAGGCCGCCGGAAATATAGTGATCCTCGACCGTGATCAACCGGCCGGTCGCCTTGCCGGCTTCGATCAACGCTGCGGCATCGACCGGCTGCACTGAATAAAGATCGATGACGCGAATCGAGATTCCTTTGCTCTTCAACTCGTCGTGCGCCTTCAGCGCTTCGAACAACGTCACGCCGGCGCCGATCACGGTGGCAGTGTCCTTGTCGCTCCTACGGACCACCTTCAGGCCGCCGATCGGAAACTTCTCGCTGTTGTCGTAGATGACCGGCGTCTTCGGACGTGAAGTGCGGATATACACCGGCCCCTGGTGCGCCGCGGCTTCGCCAATCAGGCGCTCGGTCGACACTGCGTCGGCAGGATAGAGCGCGACGAAATTCGGCTGCGCCGTGGCCATGGCGAAATCCTCGAGCGCCATCTGCGAGGGGCCGTCTTCGCCAATCGATACGCCGGCGTGCGAGCCGGCGAGCTTGATATTGACGCCGCTGATCGCCGCCATGCGAATGAAGTCGGCAGCGCGGGTGAGAAACGCGGCAAACGTCGAGGGGAACGGGATCGCGCCGCGAGCGGCGAGCCCCATGGCCGCGCCAACCATCACCTGCTCGGCGATGAAGAACTGGTAAAAGCGCTCGGGGTGCGCCGCCTCGAATTTGTCGCTGAAGGTGGAATTCTTGACGTCGGCATCGAGCGCGACGACGCGCGGATCGACGCCGCCGAGCTTGGCGATGGCGGAACCGTACGCTTCGCGTGTGGCGATCTGATCGCCAAGCTTGAACTGCGGTGCGGCCATCTCGGCAGCAGCCTCCGGAGGTGGCGCGGCCGGCGGCGCCGGAATCTTCGCCGCCTGATGGTCGTCGGGCGCGAGCTGGCGTTTGAGCTCCTCGAACGCCTTCTCCATCTGTTCCGTGCTCAACGGCTTGCCGTGCCAGTTCGGCAGCCCTTCGGTAAAGGTGACGCCTTTGCCCTTCAGCGTCCGCGCGAGGATGATCGTCGGGCGGCCCTTGGTGGCGCGTGCCTCCCTGTAAGCGTCAAGGATCTGCGGCAGGTCATGACCATCGATCGCAATGACGTGCCATCCGAACGCGCTCCAGCGCACACGGTAGGTTTCGAGATCGTGGGCCAGCTCCGTGGCGCGGCTCTGGCCGAGCGCGTTGATGTCGAGAATCGCGCACAGCGAATCGAGCTTGAAGAAGTGCGCGGAGGCCGCAGCTTCCCACACCGATCCTTCCGCCGTCTCGCCGTCGCCCATCAACACGTACGTGCGGTAATCGGAGCCAATTCGCCGCGCGTTTAACGCGCAGCCGACGCCGGCGGCGAGACCTTGCCCGAGCGACCCTGTCGCGACGTCGACGAACGGCAGCCGCGGCGTTGGGTGGCCTTCGAGATTCGAAGAGAACAGTCGCAGGTCGGTGAGGCGCTCGCGCGGGATGAAGCCGGCTTCGGCCCACATCGCATACAGCAGCGGCGCCGCGTGGCCCTTCGACATGATCAGGCGATCGGCCAAAGGGTGTTGCGGGTTCTTCGGATCGAACCGCATGTCGGCGAAGAACAGCGCCGCCATCAAGTCGGCAGCCGACATGCACGTCGTCGGATGTCCGCTCGCCGATGCCGTTGTGGCGCGGATCGACTCGATGCGGAGACGAGTGGCGATGTTCTGCAAAGACGATAGCGGTGGCGCATCAACGGGCAACGGCAGGTCTCCTTCGAGCAATGAACAACGGGCAATGTGCAATGAGCAACGAGCAATGAGCGGGAACACGAAAGTTTATCAGTAAAATGGGCGGATGGTCCTGCTGCGCTACCTCTACGTCGTGGCGCTCGTCCTCTGGGTGGGCGGGCTGATCACGGCGGGCGCGCTGGTGGCGCCGTCGGTGTTCGGCGTGCTGCAGGCGTGGAATGAAACGCAGGGCCGCGAACTGGCCGGCCAGGTGTTTGGCGAGGTGTTGTTGCGGCTGACGTGGCTGTCGTACGCCATGGGCGGCATCATGTTCATCACGTTGACGCTGCATCGCCTGCTCGGTGCGCGGCCGGTCAAGTACGGCATCCGCGTCGGCATCATGGCGATGATGCTGTTGCTGATGATGTACATCGGCTTCTACCTGCTGCCCGGCGTCGACGCCATCCAGGCGGCCGTGCAGGGGCCGATGTCGGCGCTGCCCGAAACCGATCCGCGCCGCGTCGAGTTCGATCGCCTGCACGGGTTGTCGAACATCCTGTTCTCGCTCACCGCACTCGGCGGCCTCGCTCTGTGCTTCTGGGAAAGCCGCGAATGAATCGAACGATCACGTTAATCCCCGGCGACGGCATCGGCCCGGAAGTGACGCGCGCTGTCGTGCGCGTCCTTGAAGCGGCGGGTTTCACGCCGACGTGGGAAACCTTCTCCGCCGGCGCGGAGGCGGTGAAGGAGCACGGCACGACGCTGCCGGAACCGCTGCTCGCGTCGATCAAGAAGAACAAGATCGCGCTGAAGGGACCGATCACGACGCCGGTCGGCAAGGGATTCACCAGCGTCAACGTCGGGCTGCGCAAGGCGCTCGATCTCTACGCGAACCTGCGGCCGGTGTGGAACCTGCCGTCGGTGAAATCGCGTTTCAGCAACGTCGACCTCGTGATCGTCCGCGAGAACACCGAAGATCTCTACGCCGGCCTCGAGCACGTGGTGGTCCCCGGTGTGGTGGAGAGCCTGAAGATCATCACTGAGGTCGCATCCACGCGGATCGCCGTCTTCGCATTCGAACAGGCACGGCGCCGCGGCCGCAAGAAGGTCACCGCCGTGCACAAGGCGAACATCATGAAGCTCGGCGACGGCCTGTTCCTCGAATGCGCGCAGAAGGTCGCCGCCCGCTATCCCGACATTCAGTTCGAAGATCGGATCGTCGATGCCGCCTGCATGCACCTGGTGATGCATCCCGAGCGGCTGGACGTTTTGCTGTTGCCGAACCTGTACGGTGACATCGTGTCGGATCTCTGTGCCGGCCTCGTCGGCGGCCTGGGGGTGGTGCCCGCCGCCAATCTTGGCGAAGGCGGCGTTGGCGTGTTCGAAGCGGTGCATGGCACGGCGCCCGACATCGCCGGGCGCGACATCGCCAACCCCACGGCGCTGCTGCTGTCGGCAGTGCTGATGCTCCAGCATCTTGATGAAGACGCAAAGGCAGACGCCATCATGAACGCGCTGAAAAAGGTGCTCGCCAGCGGTCATGTCACGCCCGATCTTGGCGGCACAGCGTCCACCACATCCTTTGCCGAGGCGATCTGCAAAGCGCTATGATCTGGTATTGATGCGGCCAGACACGATTGCTGAAGCCGTTCTCGCGCGCGAGGATGTCGCCCGGTTCATCCAGGGCAGCCACGGGCTGACGAGCGATGCCGCCCGATCGCGCGTGATGACTTACCTCGAAGAGCTGCAGACCACGCAGCGCTACGAGCTTTATCGCGCCCTCGAATATCCGCTCTACCCGATTCTCCGGAAGATCGAACGCGTCGGCGAACAGCAGCATCACGCCATCGAAGCCGCCAAGAAGGGCCGCATCGTTTACGCATCGAACCACCGCAGTCATATCGATTACCTCGTCGAGCCGCTGGTCCTCGACGATGCCGGGATACGGCCGCCGATCATTGCGGCGGGCATCAACCTGTTCGGCGGCCCCCTCGGCTTGATCCACAAGCACGTCACCGGCGCGCTGCCGATTCGCCGCAACACCAAGGACCCGGCTTACCTGATCACGCTGAAGGCCTACGTCAGCGAGCTGCTCCACAAGCACGACTTGTTCTTCTATCCCGAAGGCGGTCGCAGCTACAGCGGCGAGTTGAAGCCGGCGAAAATCGGGTTGTTCAACGCCTGCCTCGAATCGCGCGTCCCGAACCTCAAGCTGGTGCCGGTCGCGGTGGCCTACGATCTGGTCCTGGAAGACCACGTCATCTCCAAGCAGAAAGTGAAGCGATCGCAGAAGGCGTTCAGCCGCGAGGTGGCCGAACTGGTGCGCTATGCGGTCGGTTACCGCAGCCGCGCCTTCGTCACGTTCGGCAAGCCAATCTCGCTGGGCGGGATCGATGCTGAAAACAAGAAAGCGGTGATGGACCTGACGCGCCACGTGCGCAACGAGATCGGCAGGCTCTACAAGGTGTTGCCGACGGCCGTGCTCGCCGCCGCGATGCGTCCATCGGTGACGCGCGCCGATCTGCTGCAGCGTGTCGACGGCTTGCTCACCACGCTGCGCGCGATCAACGCCAACCTGAGCGTCTCGTCCGCAGACGAGGTGCTCGAGGCCGCCACCGAGCCGATGGTCACCAGGAACATCATCGTCGTGGAGGGCGGGCGGTATCGCGTGCGCGAGCGTAACGTGCTTCGCTACTACGCGCGTTCGCTGTCGCATCTGCTCACCCCCCCCAGCTCGATGCACTGATGCTCGACGCTACATCGAAGGCGTTCTTTCACGGCCTCGCCCAGATCTCTACCCTGCAACGTTTGGCGTCGAAGTACGGCATGGCGCCCGGCGGCGGCTTTGCGCGCCGCTTCATCGCCGGCGAGACGGTGGACGAGGCAATCGCGGCGGTGCAACCGTTACGGCAACAGGACCTGCTGCTGACGCTCGACTATCTGGGTGAAAGCGTGTCGAGCTCGGCCGCCGCAGCGGCGGCAGCGGCCGACTACGTCAAGATCATCGACGCCATCGTTGCGTCTGGCATCGAGCGCAACATCTCGCTCAAGCTGACGCAGCTCGGTCTCGACGTCGATCGCGCCACGGCGATAGACAACATGCGCCGCATCCTGGAGCCCGCAGATGCGAACGGCTTCTTCGTCCGCATCGACATGGAGAACTCGCCGTATACGGATGCGACCCTCGCCATTCTCGAGACGCTGTGGCAGCAGGGTCACCACAACATCGGCACGGTGATCCAGACCTGCCTGAAGCGATCGGAAGCCGACATCCGCCGCCTGAACGCGCTGGGCGCGCGCGTGCGACTGGTGAAGGGCGCATACAAGGAACCCAAGGAAGTGGCGTTCCAGAAGAAGAGCGAGGTGGACGCCGCGTTCGTGGAGTTGATGCGGCTGCTCCTCGACGAGGGGAAGTACCCCGCTATCGCCACGCACGATCCCGACATGATCGACGCGACGAAGGCTTACGCGCGCAGCAAGGGCTACACGAACGAGCGTTTCGAGTTCCAGATGCTCTACGGCATCCGTCGCGATTTGCAGACCGCGCTGGTGAAGGAGGGCTACCGCATGCGCGTGTATGTGCCGTTCGGCAAGCAGTGGTATCCGTACTTCATGCGCCGTCTCGGCGAGCGACCCGCGAACGTCGCGTTCGTGCTGAAAGGCATTCTTTCGGATCGATCCTGAAGTCGCTGCTGCCCGCAAGAGCATACCGGGACGCGGAGACACGGAGACGGTAACGCATCGCTAGGACAGCAGCCGTTCGACGTCCTCCCGCTGCAGGCCTTTTAAGCCGCCGACACCCGCATCGAGAATCGCCTCGGCGAGGGCGCGTTTCTGCGCCTGCAGTTCAAGGATGCGCTCCTCGACCGTTGACTTCGCCACCAGCCGATAGGCGAACACCGGCCTGGTTTGACCGATGCGATGCGTGCGATCGATCGCCTGCATCTCCACCGCCGGGTTCCACCACGGGTCGAGCAGGAACACGTACTCGGCGGCGGTGAGATTCAAGCCGGTGCCGCCGGCCTTGAGACTGATCAGGAACAACTGGCACGTCGGATCCTGCTGAAACCGGGTGACACGATCGCCGCGATCTTTGGTCGCGCCATCGAGATATTCGTAGACCGCTCCGCTCGCGTCGAGCTCCTTACGCAACAACGCGAGCAGGCTCGTGAATTGCGAAAACACCAGCGCCTTACGTCCCTCCTGCGCAAGTTCGGCAAGGCGAGGCATCAGGAGCTCGAATTTCGCAGACGAGTCCGCCGATGCGAGCTCGGTGCCGGGCAACAGGCCGGTGTGACAGGCGGCCTGGCGCAGTCGCAGCAGCGCCTCGAGAATCTGAATCTTCGATTTCGCGATGCCGTCGCGATCGATGCGTGTGAGCAGGACGCGGCGGTAGTGATCGCGCAACTCCAGATAGGTCTTCAGTTGCACGCCCTCGAGCTCGCAGTAAAGCGTCTCCTCCGTCCGCGGCGGCAGTTCCGGCGCGACCTGTTCTTTCGTGCGCCGCAAGATGAACGGCCGCAGGCCGCGGGCGAGCGAGGCCAGCTGCTCGTCTTCCTTCGGGCGGCGGCTCTTCTGATGACCGAGCAGTCCCGGATTGAGGAAGTCGAACAGGCTGTACAGCTCACCGAGATGGTTCTCGACCGGCGTGCCGGTCAGGGCGAGGCGATGATTCGCCGGCAACAAACGCACCGCCTTTGCCGTCGCGGTGGTGGCGTTCTTAATCGCCTGCGCCTCGTCCAGAATCACGTAATCGAAACGGTGGTCCTTCAGCACCGCCACGTCGCGACGTAGCGTGCCGTAGGTCGTCAGCACCAGGTCGCTTGCCGGGATCGCATCGGCAGCGTCATGACGATTGGCGTGCGCGAAGTCGAGCAGCCTCAGGGCCGGCGCAAAGCGCGCCGCCTCGCTCATCCAGTTGAACAGCAGCGAACGCGGCAGCACCACCAGCGACGGCAGATGTTCTGAAGCTGACTCGGTGCGCCTGGCCGCCAGCATCGCCAGCACCATCACCGTCTTACCGAGTCCCATGTCGTCGGCAAGACAACCGCCGAAGCCGAAGTCGCGCAGGAAGCGCATCCAGCCGAGCGACTCGCGCTGGTACTCGCGCAGTTCGCCGTGAAACGCCGCCGGCGGATCCTCCGGGTGCACACCTTCGAAGCGCTTGATCTGTGCGCGCGCCCGCGCGAAGCCTTCGTCCCAATCCACCTCGGGCTGCTCCGCCAGCAGCGCATCGATCAACGCCACCTGCGACGGCTTGAAACGGACGGTGGTGCCGTCGGCGTCGGCAAGCGAGAGCAGCGGCGCCACGCGCGCCAGCCACTCCTCCGGCAGCATGCCGATGGTGCCGTCGCCCAGCGTGACGTGACGCTGCCCGCGCGCAATCGCCTTGATCAGCGCCGGCACATCGGCGGCGCCAACCGCATCGCCGAGATCGGCGTTGATCTCGAACCAGTCGATCCCGCTCGAGATGCGCAAACGCGGCGCCGCGATCGATCGATAGCGGACACCTTCGGCCTCGACCTGCCAGCCCGTTGCAACGAGCGCGTGAACCAGGGCCGGCACTTTGCGGGCGTGAACGGTGCGGCGGGGCGCGGTTGTCGACGGCGCGTTCCATTCCTTGGCCGCGATGGTGACGCCAAGCTGGTGCAGCATGGCGGCGGCCGCCTGCTCGGCCGCGTGATTGCGGACGTACATCGTGACGCCATCGCCGCTCAGCAGCCGGGTGCCGCTGTCAAGCGGCGCCGGGTTGCCGTCGTATACGGCTATTGCCGTCACCTCGCACAATGCCTTGAAGACGTTTGGCTTGCCGATCGTGATCTGAAATCGGGGCTCGACGCGCCGCTCCTGCCACTGCAGGTCCGCAGGCAGCTCGACGTGTTCGATCGGCGATTGGGCGAGCGATTCAATCAACGCGCGCGCATCTTCGGCCGGCACCACGAACCCACCGCGCTCGCGCAGATAGGAGGCCCAGCGCCATCCACCGGCGGGATCGAAGGGCGCCGCCACGCCGCGCAGGACGGCGATGCGGTCGGTCATCAACGAGAACTGCTTGACCGCCTCGCGCGCGTCGCCTCGAATCATGACGCCGTCAACGCAATGGCCGCCGCTCTGGGTGGTGATCGATACCGCGAATCGCCACGCCGCGCTCCCCTCCCAGGACAAGGGCACGTACTCCGGCGTTCCGTACGTCCGCAACATGACGCGGCCGGTTGGACACAAACGCGGCAACAGCAACTCGAGCACCGACGACTTCAGATACACGGTGGGCAGATGCGCCGAGCCGTAACCGCCGCCGCGGGGATAAGACGACATGCCGAACAGCAGCGACATCGCCCAGCGATCGTCAGCGTCGCGCAAACGTCCGAGATCGTCGAGGCGCAGGCGCGACGCGTGCGGGCGGCCCCATTCACCGTTGCGCTTGCGATCCCGGCGCTCCACCTGCAGGGCCAGCTCCGTGGCCGTCACACGTTCGAGAGAACCGATGACATACAGATATTGACTGTCGCCGTCGACCGCCGGGTCGTCCATGGCGTCGAGGGCATGTTCCGCAGTCACAACCGAGAGCGCCTTTTTCCACTGGGGTGTGGGCAGCGGCTGGCTGCGTGGAGGCGGCAGGAACTGGTAAGGACCCTGCACCGGCCGGTAATCCATCGTCACCCGCGCCCCGCCGGCAATGTTCTTCAGCAGACCTCGCTCAATCGCCACGAGCGCCGTCGCCCACACGTGCTTGCAGATGGCGCCGTGATCCGAGAAGTGCGGACAACTGCAGCTGACGCGCAGGTCGGCGTCGCTCTTGAGGTGCGTCTGGTAACGGGCGCTGCCGGTCACCTCGGCCTCGACGGCCACCTCCGACTGCTGCAGGACGCGCACGCGGTTCAAATACGTCAAGCCGCGCGACTGCGCGGAAGCCGATGTCAACGGGCGCAGAATGTCGAGCGCGGTCATCCCGCTTTAATTGTGCCGGAAAGCCGACGCGGCGCTATTCGATCACCGGCACCAGTCGCGGGCCAGCTCCACCAATGCGTCACGACACTTCAACACCGACTGGATGTTCACCCACTCTTCGGTGCTGTGCAGGCCGGCGCCCATCGGTCCGAACAGGATCGATGGAATGCCCGCATCGCCGAGAATCGCCGCGTCAGTCCAGAACGACATGCCGATTGGCGGCAGCGTGCTGCCGGCGGCGCGCAACATCGCCTTCGGCAATTCGTGGTCGCTCCCCACTTCGTACGGCGTCCGCGCGAACATTACTTTACTCGCCGCCTTGAAATCCGGATCTTCGCCGCGCAGCTTCACGAGCAGATCTTCGACTTCCCGCGCGCCGGCGCCTGGCGCTTCACCAGGCAGCGTGCGCCGTTCCATCTGCAGGTGGCAGCGATCGGGATAGCTGCTCAACTCGCGGCCACCTTCGATCAACGACGCGTGGAGTGAGGCAGTGCCGAGTAGCTGGTGGGGAGGCCGCGACTGCAACTGGCGGTCGATCGCATCGAGGCCGTTGAGGACGCGGCCCATATACCGAATGGCATCGCGTCCTTCGCGCGGGCGGCTGCCGTGCGCGGCACGGCCTTCGGTTTCGATCTCGACCCACTCGAACCCTTTGTGCGCCACCGCGACTTGCAGGTCGGTCGGCTCCGTGACCACCGCGCCGTCCGCGCGCCATTTCGTGACCAGCGCGTCGGCGCCAATGCTGGCGTGTTCCTCGTCTACGACGCAGGCGATGATGAGCTTGCCGGCTGCCAGCCCGCCCGACTCGACGATCACGCGGGCCGCATCCACCATTGCGGCGATGCCGCCTTTCATGTCCTGCGACCCGCGGCCATAGATGCGGCCGTCGCGCTCCTCGCCCGAAAACGGATTGGCCATGCCGGCCACACCGACGGTGTCGATGTGGCCGCAAAACATCAAGGAACGTCCGGGCGCCGCGCCTTCGAGCTCGGCAACGATGTTGGGACGCCCCGGCGCGACGATCTGCTCCCGAACGCGCAGCCCGATGCCGCCCTGGATGGCCGCCGTCAACAACCGCGCCACATGCTGCTCGCCCGAGGCGTCGAGCACCAGCGACGGGTTCACCGAATCAACCTTGACGAGATCTTTCAGGAGTTCAATACATCGATCCACATCGCACCCGTTGCATCCGCCTCCGCTCGCGGGCAGCCTGGCGAGCTACGGCGGAACAGGCCCGTTGCACCCGTTTGCACCCGTTGCACCCGTCGCACCCGTTGCACCCGTCGCACCCGTCGCACCCGTCGCACCCGCCGCACCCGCCGCACCCGTTGCACTCGCTCCTACTTCATCGGCGAATAATCAGTCGGATCCATATACACCGACACAACGCCTTGGAGAATGCGTCCGTTTGCCTGTGACTCCTTCGCGACCTTCTGCCATTCCGGATCGGCACCAAACGCCGACCAGTTCGCCTTGGCCTTCTCGCGGCTCTCGTGCGAGATGATGTAGATCAGCGTGTTGTCCTTGAGCGGCGCGTCCTGCGGCACCCAGTACCCGTGGTTCTTCATGCCGTGCTTCTCGAAGATGCGCATCGTGTGATCCCGGAAGCGCGCCTGCAGCTCCGGCAACTTCCCTTCCGGCGCCGTATAGGTGCGAAGCTCGTAGACGCGATTCGCGGTCTGCGCGAGCGCGGTGGTGGTGCCGTGCCACGAGCCAGCGGCAAATCCGATCGCGAGCAAGGTGAGTGCGGGAACGACACGAGACGGGTTAAATAAGGTCATGTAAACCATCCTCTGGCCCGTCATCATACACGCGCGCGAGTTCACCAGCGCCGCGTCTATTTCGGCCGCAGGTCGGCAAGTGACTTCGCGGATCGTCGAATTGCCTCGTTGACGAACGCGGGGTCCGACGCGTTCGATGGACGTAGTCAACGCCGGCGTCGCCCCCGATGCCGCAGCTACAATGAATCGAGGTGACAGCAACGCTCGAAGAGGACGCGAAACGACTCGCGACCCA